>NZ_JALKBB010000016.1:0-127899 GCF_023016025.1 Arenibacter sp. S6351L
GGCTTTCGCTAAACTTGCTTTTCTTCATGTGACAGTTAAAATTTAAAATTAATAAATTCGAATTTTATACTGTCCTATTTTTAGGGAAGGCTACACTAAAGTCAAATTAATAACCTCTAAAAGTACTGCTGGTGGAGCTAAATTGAGCGACCATTGGTATGGCAATAAAGGACTTAAATCAAAAGAAGCAATAATTAACGGAAATTACGATATAGTTGTATTACAAGGGTCAAGTAGTGAAGCTGTTAAGAAAAAGGACGAATTTTTCAAATACTCTAAAAAGTTATCTGACCTAGTTAAAGCTTCTGGTGCTAAACCTTACTTATATGTGCCTTGGCCACCAAAAAAATTTCCACAATTTCAAGAAAAAATAACAGAATCGTATCAACAAGCATCAAAAGAAAGTGATTGTGGACTTGTTATGGTTGGAGAAGCTTGGAAATTAGCTAAAACATTAAGACCAGATATACAATTGTATTTACCAGATGGTAGTCACCCAACAGATTTAGGAGCATTTTTAACGGCTTGTGCTTTTGTAAACACTCTTTCGGGAGAACTACCTAAAAATCTACCGGACAGGTTTTTTATAACCGATTCAGATGGAAAGGAAGTTATGTTGTTTAGAGAAAATTCTATGAATATTGCATTCTGTCTAAAGGTAATTCAAGGTTTATAAAAAACTGTGCCTAACACCGTATATAATTTATTGCTAGTTCTAGCCTACTTACGAAAATCCTCGCGGATTTTCTATTCGGTTTTTATTTGCTAAATTTAGTGGTTAAACCACGCAACAAACCATATACAAACACGTTATGCGCAATATGGTACGTTAAAGGGACATCCTTTACAAAGTTAAAGTCACATAGTTTACACTTTTGACATCCCGAAATAAAAATTAGTCATGGAGGTGAATTTAGCATATTATCGAAAAAAAGATTGGGGGAAATTCCTAAAGTTAATCGACGACCCGGAAAACATGCACGAAACATGGAAAGAGTGGCATAAGACATATCTAAAAACAAAACGTAGTTTGACTTCCCAAGGTTTAACTGTAAATGACTTTGTTGTTGATTTGAATGAATTAAGGAATTACTGCTTGACTAAAGGTCTGAAAATTGACGGGAAAGCTCGATCTCAGTTTGTGTCCGGTCGTTTCTGAATTAACTGCCGATTCAGGTATTCACAGCCGGAATAAAAAGTACGTAAACACTGCACGAGCCATTATTCAGCAAGACGATGGATTAGATCAAAGTAAAGGCTTCACCTAACGACTGGATTTCAGCGATATAAATTATATAGCATATTTTTAAAGCCCCCTTAAGGGCGAAAACCAACGATTTTTTTTGCTTTTCGCAACTACAGTAGGACACAAATTAAAACCGCTAGTTCACATTCGCAATGTCCAAAACTGCCGTCTTATTAACATATAAAGCATTTGATTCTTTCCCAAGCTAATCCTACAAAGGTTGAAAAACCCTAAATTGTCAGACAGACGACCTGAGTTTAAAACTTATTTTCAGTGCTGATTGTTTAATAAAGAATAAAATAGATTTGAATGAATAATCTTTAAGTGTTGAAAAACCCAATTTGTTGTACCTATGTTGTACCCAAGAAATAAAAAATCCCCCAATCTCAATGAAATCAGGGGATTTAAACGTTGGCCTACTAGGACTCGAACCTAGAACGACTGGACCAAAACCAGCTGTGTTACCAATTACACCATAGGCCACTACCTCGTTTGAGCGTGCAAATTTAAAACAAAGTTTTATATGCACAAATATTTTTGAGTCATATTCTAAAAAAATAGAGAAATATTCTACAACAACCTGCAATGCAAAGGGTTCCTGCAATATTTTAAAGTACTCGCCAAAAGGAACACTCCTTTGCATTCCCTACATTGGCCTCTCTATTGAAGCCACCTTGCCCCATATATCATGTTAAAGGTTTATGAAATATATATCCCATTATCTATTTAAATTAGTAAATTCGCCCCTCGGACAAACGACAAACCGCATGTTTTCAAAAAATTTCAAAAAATGGGATACCATCACAGGATGGTTTGTTTTTTTTATAGCCCTTATTACCTACGGAATAACCGTTGAACCTACTAGCAGTTTTTGGGATGCTGGTGAATATATTTCAACAGCGGCCAAACTACAGGTAGGGCATCCACCAGGAGCACCTTTGCTACAAATGATCGGGGCTTTTATGGCCATGTTCGCCCTGGAACCCACCCAGGTTGCAAAGATGGTAAACCTCGTTTCCGGGGTTTCCAGTGCCTTCACTATTCTTTTTATGTTTTGGACCATTACCAACCTCACAAGTAAACTTATATCCAAAGAGGAAGTCATAACCAACAGCAAAGCTTTGGCCATTTTAGGAAGTGGCATCGTAGGCTCCTTGGCCTTTACCTTTTCTGATAGTTTTTGGTTCAACGCAACAGAAACCGAAGTCTACGCAATGGCCAGTTTAATTATGTCCCTACTGCTCTGGCTAGGATTAAAATGGGTAGATGACCTGGAGAACCCACGAGGCAATAAATGGATAATACTTATTTCTTTTGTGGTTGGACTTACCTTTGGGATCCAGTTCATGGGCTTCTTGGCGATACCTACAATAGGTTTATTGTACTACTTTAAAACCTACAAGACCACAACAATAAAGAATTTTCTTTTGGCCAATATTATTGTAGTTGCCATATTGATGCTGGTCTATAAATTTTCATTGACCTATGTGCTGAAAGTTTTTGGTTGGAGCGAGGTGTTTTTCATCAACACCATTGGCCTGCCCTTTAACTCGGGAACCATTATTATGGGCCTCATTTTTATAGGTGTTTTCTATTGGGGGTTACGCTACACGCGCAACAACAACTATACCGTAGCCAACACCATTGTGCTCTGTCTAATGTTTCTATTTTTAGGGTTCTCTTCATGGCTAATGCTTCCGATTAGGGCAAATGCCGATGTGGTCATCAACGAAAACGATCCTGCGGATGCCAGATCTTTGTTGGCCTATTACAACCGTGAACAATACCCTGGAGTGGACAGCCCTGTTTATGGCGCCTATTACTCGGACACTTTTGCCCCTGCAGGGGATGAAAAGGACGAGAAACCCAAATACGAAAAAGACCTAAAGGCCGGAAAATATATTATTGTAAACAACTATAAGGATGCGCTGCAAGGACCAAACTCCGATCACGTAGGACTCTTGCCAAGGATGTGGAGCGAACAGAATGCAGAAAATTACATGAAGTATTTTGACCCGCTGACCTTTAGGATAAAATCTGATTATCTTGGGAACAACGAACTAAGGGAAGCCGTAAACCAATTTAAGGACGGTTACGCCAAGGGAGAAATAGACACTTCCCAATATATAAGATTCCTTAGGGAGTTTAGTGAATATATAGATGTACAACCCCCTACAGTAATGCAAAATATAAAATACATGTTCCAATTTCAATTTGGCTATATGTACTGGCGTTACTTTATGTGGAATTTTGTTGGTAAGCAAGATGATATTCAAGGAAGATATGACAACCATGGAAATTGGCTAAGCGGTATAAACTTTGTTGATAATGCAAGGTTAGGCAGTCAGGAGAACCTTCCCAGCGATATTAAGAACAATAAAGGCAGGAACACCTATTTCTTCCTCCCCTTACTACTTGGCATTATTGGCCTAATCTTCCAAATAAGCAAAAACCCCAAACAATTTTGGGCTTTGTTCGTGTTCTTTATGTTTACGGGTATTGCCATCCAATTTTACACCAATCCGGCCATTTTTCAGCCTAGGGAAAGGGATTATTCCCTGGTGGGCTCCTTTTATGTTTTTGCCCTATGGATAGGCATGGGCGTATATGGACTTTTTGATGAATTCCAAAAGCTTTTGAGCCCCAAAATATTGGCTCCCGGAATTACTATCCTTTGTCTTTTGGCGGTTCCAGGAGTAATGGCATTCCAAAATTGGGATGACCATGACAGATCCAATAGGTACACTGCCAAATCTACCGCAAAGGCCTATCTGGAATCAACCAAGGAAGACTCGGGCGCTATTTTGTTCACTATAGGGGACAACGATACTTTTCCTCTGTGGTACGCCCAAGAAATTGAAGGCTACAGAACGGATGTACGCGTGGTAAACACTAGCCTTTTTGCCACAGATTGGTACATAGACCAAATGAAAAAGAAAGCCTACGAAAGCGAGCCAATTCCCTCTCAGCTTACCCATAACGAATACAAATGGGGGTCTAGGGATGCCATATACTTTAATGAGCTTACCGAAAGCAGATGGGACATAAAAGACTTTATGAACTGGGTAGGGAGTGACAAGGAACAAACCAAATTTAGAAGCATACTACAGAAGAAAGGTGCGGATCTAAGCCAGTATTCCGAAAGCAATTTGGATGTTGTCTACTATCCGACCAATAAAATTAGGGTTCCGGTAAACAAGAAAAATGTTCTGGAGAGTGGTTTGGTCAAAGAAAAAGATTCGGCACTAATTGTGGATTATATTGATATTGACCTACCAAAAAGTGCGCTGCCCAAAAACCGAATCCTGATGTTGGACATCATTGCCAACAATGACTGGAAACGCCCCATATACTTCTCCGGGGGAAGTTTTGATGCCGCAGAATACATTTGGATGAAAGATTATCTTCAATTGGATGGCCTGGTTTACAAACTGGTACCTATTAAAACAACAAATAGAAGTTCTTATGAGATGGGCAGAATAGACGCCGATCTTATGTACGATATTGTAAAAAAATGGGATTGGGGCAATGCTGGAAGCCCGGATATTTATCACGACCCCCAAACCCGCACACAGGCACTTTCCTTTAGAGGTAACTTAGCACGGCTTACCGAAACTTTGATAGACGAAAACAAGATTGAAAAGGCGAAGGACGTCATCAATATTGCTATGGAAAATATGCCTGTTGAATATTTCGGGTATTACGCTTTTGTAGAACCGTTTATAGATGGGTACTTTAAGGTAGGGGAAACCAAAAAAGCTAGGGATCTTTTTCAAAAATTAAAAACCATTTATCAGGAACGGTTGGATTATTACGCCAATCTTCCTTTTGAGGAACAGCGCATGTTCCTGGACGAAATTATTCCCGATTTGGAGGCCTATAGTAGAAATATCGACATTTTAATTACCAACCAGGATCAGGAAACTGCCGAAAAGGAAACCCTCATCTTCAACGAATACATAGAGAAGTTTGAACGCTTTTATCGCAACGACCCTATGGAGGGCATACAAGCTCCAACTTCGGATCCCGATCTTATAGATTCATCGGCCATAGATGCTATACCGGAAGAACAATTGGACAGCATAGTAGTTCCGGAATAAAAGACACAAAAAAAACCGAGACTTAAGTCTCGGTTTTTTTTATATACTGTTTAATTAGTTATAGATACTCATTGAGTATCCCAATAAGGGTATTTGCATCCTGCTCCCCACTTTGCCTCCAAACCATTTCACCTTTCTTGTATATCATCAAGGTCGGCAGGCCCTTCACCCTCAATGCCTGGGAAAGCTCTTTATTCTTATCCACATCAATCTTAATAACCTTGCCCTTATCGCCCAAGGCAGCGGCAACATCCCGTAGTACAGGGTGCATGGCTGTTGACTGTTCGTTCCACTCTGCGTAAAAATCCAATAACACAGGAACATTGATATCAATTAATTCACCAAATTTAGACATATACTATACATTGGGTTATAAATCAAAAATAAGAAAAAATGTTAAAATACAACTAGTGCTATCGTTTTTGTCGACAAGGTAGTAGTTAAAATCAGGTTAACGACCTCTTTTTTAAGGTAATCACAGTTATTTCCGGCCATATACCAACTCTTCCAGGATATCCCAAAAATCCAAATCCACGGTTTACATTTATCATCTGCCCCATTTCCTCATATACTCCCGCCCAATATTTATACCTCCATTTGGCCGGGCTCCATTTTATCCATCCTGGGATTTCTATCCCAAATTGCATGCCATGGGTATGTCCACTTAAGGTGAGATGATAGTGATAATCATCTTTTAACACTTGATCTTCCCAATGGGAAGGGTCATGGCTCATTAAAATTTTAAAATCATCCTTGTTAATATTGGAGACAGCCTTTTTAAGGTCGCCTGCTTTTTTAAATCCTCCCCTTCCCCAATTTTCAACCCCGATCAAGGCAATTCTATCCTCTCCTTTTTGCAAATACCTACTATCATTGAGCAATAGATCAAAACCCATTTCTTTTTGCAAATTTTTTAGATCGCTTAAGTTGTTCCTCTTGGCTTCTTCCGTCTCCCAATCCACATAATCCCCATAATCATGATTCCCCAGCACTGAAAACTTACCGTCCTTTGCACTTAATGTTGAAAACAGGCCTTTCCATGGCAACATTTCCTCTGCCATGTTGTTCACCATATCCCCTGTAAAAAGCAACACATCACTTTTTTGCTTGTTTATCAAGTTTATTGCGTATTCAATTTTCTCCCTATTATCAAAACTACCACTGTGCACATCCGATATTTGGGTTATTTGATATCCATCGAAGCTATTGGGCAAGTCATCGAATTCCAAATTATACTTAAGCACTTTAAAATTATACTTCCCCTTAACCATCCCATACAACAATGCCGAGAATGGCAAAGCGGCAATACCCATGGCAAGGGTACTTAAAAAACGTCTTCGTTGGGGGAGGCTGAATTCTTTGGTCCCGCCAAATATTTTGTGATAGCTTGCCGTAAGAAACCTAAAAATATCTTCGGAGAATAAAAATACAATGGTAATCAACATAAAAGTAAGTATTGCCAAAAGGAGACCAAAAGCATAACTTTTTGGAACACTCAATACCCTACCAGGGTCATCGCCCATAGTAAACTGATAGATGAAATTCCCTAAAACAAAAAATGATAATGCCATATAGGCAAAATAGACCCAGGGATAACGGGTTGCAGCCTTTATTGCCTGCAAAGTATAAATTCCGAGTGTTATATAAATGACAATAAAAACAATCCAACGTAGCATTCCTTATTTTTTAAGTAAAGATATTGGTTTCAAATCCATTAGGTGATTTTTTACTATTCTTTAACTAAGCGGACCACCTCCTGCAAGGTTGCCAAATGGCTGATAGCTACTTCATCATCCCTGAGAAAACCAGGACTGCTCATTGGAATTTCGGGCGTATGATCCAGGGTTTTGTGAAATTTTACCCCTGACAAATGCACCGCCGCAAATCGATTCTTCTTAAATTCCAATACGTTGGTATCGCGAATTCCTCCCCCGGGCATAATAACACAGTCCTTGGATACTTTTAACAACCCGGTCAACAACTCCATTCCTTGGGCCGAAGAATTTTGCTGTCCAGAACTTAATATGGTATCCACTTCCAATTCCTGCAATTGCCGTAAGACAACCATAGGGTCCCTTACCCAATCGAAAGCCCTATGAAAAGTAAATTGCAATGGCCTGGAGGCTTCTATCAATTCTTTTGTTCTTTTATAATCCAAGGTAAAATCCTTGGACAACACCCCTGAAACAATTCCATTAAAACCCAGCTCCCTACATAATGTAATATCTCTTTTCATAATCTCAAATTCCAGATCGGAATAGGTAAAATCCCCACTTCTGGGTCTAATCAATACATTTACAGGGATAGAAATATGTTCCTTTACAAGCTGCAATAGCCCAAATGAAGGGGTAACCCCACCTACGGCAAGCTCGGCACACAACTCAATTCGGTCAGCACCAGCTTTTTGGGCATTCAGGGCAGATTCTAAAGAATTGGCACATACTTCTACAATCATATTTCTTATATTTAGAACCTTAAAATTAAGTAACACTATCTTATGAAAAGAAGAAATTTCCTTAAAAATTCTACCCTAAGCACTGCTGGAATAATTTCAGCACCACTTTTCGCATCATGTCAAGACGCAAAAAAAGAGTTACCGCCTATGTCAGCAGACATGGAAACGATAAAACCTATTGCCATCTGCACATGGAATTTTAAGAATGCCACGGCAAAGGCTTGGGAGGTTTTGGAAAAAGGAGGCTCTTCGCTGGATGCAGTGGAACAAGGGGTAATGATAGAGGAGGCAGATCTTAGCAACGAAACCGTTGGCAACGGCGGAAGACCGGACAGGGATGGCCATGTTACATTGGACGCCTGCATCATGGACAAGGATGGAAACTGCGGTGCGGTACTATGTATGGAAAATATTGCACACCCCATTTCGGTTGCCAGAAAGGTAATGGAAGACACTCCTCATGTAATGTTGGCCGGAAAGGGAGCAGAACAATTTGCTTATGAAAAAGGGTTCCCAAAAACAAATCTACTTACTGAAAAGGCCAAAAAAGACTGGCTGGAATGGAAGAAAAAATCCAAATACGAAACCATTATCAACATAGAAAACCACGACACCATAGGCATGCTTGCCATTGACAAAAATGGTGATATCGCCGGGGCCTGTACCACAAGTGGAATGGGCTACAAAATGGCAGGACGTGTTGGCGACTCCCCAATTATAGGTGCCGGACTGTTTGTAGACAATGAAGTTGGCGGAGCAACAGCCACAGGGGTCGGGGAAGAAGTGGTTAGAACCGTTGGCAGCTTCCTGATCGTAGAACTTATGCGCCAGGGGAAATCGCCGCAAGAGGCATGCGAAGAAGGCGTAAGACGAATAATGGAAAAAAACAAGGATAGAAGGGATTTCCAAATTGGGTTTATCGCCATCAACAAGAAAGGGGAAACCGGAGGTTATTGTATACATCCCGGGTTTAGCTATAGCAAATTTACCGAGGCAGGACAAAGCAATAATCCGACGGAGACTTTTTTGAAATCCTAATAATCAATTCACAATATCCAAATCTTAACAAGAATCAAATATAATGGCTGAACAAAAAAGACTTTTCTTACTTGATGCATATGCGCTCATTTTTCGGGGATATTACGCACTCATAAAAAACCCAAGAATAAACTCTAAGGGAATGGACACTTCCGCCATTATGGGATTCATGAATTCTTTATTGGACGTAATAAGAAGGGAAAAACCGGATCATTTGGCAGTTTGTTTTGACAAGGGAGGAAGTGCGGACCGTACCGAAATGTTCGCTGAATACAAAGCCAATAGGGATGCCACACCGGACGCCATTAAAATAGCCGTGCCCTACATTCAGAATATATTGAAGGCCATGCATATTCCTGTAGTGGAATTGGAGGGAATGGAGGCCGATGATATTATTGGCACTTTGGCCAAGCAGGCAGAAAAAGAAGACTATAAGGTATATATGGTTACCCCGGACAAAGATTTTGGACAATTGGTATCCGAGAACATATTTATGTACCGCCCTGCAAGATTAGGCAATGGTATAGAAATTTGGGGCATACCCGAAGTCCAAAAACGCTTTGGGGTTGAACGTCCGGAACAGGTAATAGACTATTTGGGAATGATGGGCGATGCCAGTGACAACATTCCCGGATTACCAGGAGTGGGGGACAAAACCGCCAAAAAATTTATAGAGGAATTCGGTTCAATGGAAAATTTGCTTGCGAATACCGATAAGCTCAAAGGCAAAATGAAGGAAAAAGTCCAAGAAAATGCAGAACTGGGCATACTTTCCAAAAAACTGGCAACTATATTTGTGGATTGTGATGTAACCTTTGACGCCAAAGATTATGAGCTTTCCATGCCCGATGGCGAAAAAGTACAGGAGATTTTCGAGGAGCTGGAATTCCGTAGACTTAAAGACCAATTCCTAAAGCTCTTTTCGTCCGAATCGGATAACGATAGTGCGAAGGAGGGCAAACAGGAAAACAGCCCTGTTTCAAAAAAGAAACAAACTGAGGCCGGAGGAGGCCAATTTTCCTTATTTGGTGGTGACGGACAGGTTAGCGGGGGAACAATAAAGGAAGTTTCCAGCAGAAAAAACATAAAGGAAGTTTCTCATGTATACCAAAGTATTCTTCCCGGTATGGCCATGAAACTTTTTGTCCAGAATTTAATGAAACAAACCGAGGTTTGTTTCGACACTGAAACCACGGGATTAAACCCACTTACGGCCGAATTGGTAGGTATAGCTTTTAGCTGGGAAGCCGGCAAAGGATTTTATGTTCCATTTCCCGAAAACAGGGAGCAGGCGCAGGAGATTATTGAACAATTGCGACCCTTTTTTGAGGCGGAAAACATTGAAAAAATTGGGCAGAACCTAAAATATGACATCAAAGTACTACACAAATACAATGTCTCCATAAAAGGCAAATGCTTTGATACTATGCTTGCCCATTACCTTATTAATCCGGACATGCGCCATAACATGGATGTTCTGGCGGAAACGTATTTGAACTACACCCCAATTTCCATAACCGAACTTATAGGCAAAAGAGGGAAGAACCAATTATCCATGAGGGATGTTCCTTTGGAACAACAAACCGAATATGCCGTAGAGGACGCCGATATTACTTTTCAATTGGCACAACACTTCCGACCAGAATTAAAAGAGGCTAACACCGAAGAATTATTTAATAAGATAGAGATTCCCTTATTACATGTCCTGGCCGATATGGAACAGGAAGGAATCAATCTGGACAAGGACTTTTTAAATTCGCTTGCCAAGGATTTGGACAACGACATTAAAAACTTGGAGTTAAAGATTTACAAGGAAGCAGGGGAAGAATTCAATATTGCCTCACCAAAGCAATTGGGCGAAATATTATTCGATAAGCTAAAACTGGTGGACAAACCCAAAAAGACCAAAACAGGTCAATATTCCACTGCCGAAGATGTACTATCCTATCTGGCCAAGGACCATGAAATAATCCAAAGTGTATTGGACTACAGGGGTCTGAGCAAACTAAAAAGCACCTATGTGGACGCCCTTCCGGAACAAATTGAGGAAAGTACCGGCAGAGTACATACAGACTATATGCAAACCGTTGCCGCTACCGGTAGATTAAGCAGCAACAATCCCAACCTACAAAACATCCCTATTAGAACGGAGCGGGGAAGGCAGGTGAGGAAAGCATTCATTCCAAGAAATGAAGATTACACCTTATTGGCAGCGGATTATTCGCAGATAGAATTGCGCATTATTGCCGCTCTAAGCGAAGAGTCTACTATGATAGAGGCCTTTAAAAACGGAGAGGACATTCACGCATCCACGGCATCCAAGGTATTCAACGTACCGTTGCAGGATGTTACAAGGGAACAGCGAAGCAATGCCAAGACCGTAAATTTTGGTATTATATATGGTGTATCGGCATTCGGATTGAGCAACCAAACCGACCTATCGCGTGCGGAAGCCAAGGAGCTAATAGAAACCTATTATAAAACCTACCCCAAATTGCGAAAATATATAAATGAACAAATAGAATTCGCTAGGGAAAACGGATATGTTCAAACCGTGTTGGGCAGGCGAAGGTATCTCAAGGATATCAATGGAAGCAACGCCATTGTGCGTGGAGCTGCGGAACGCAACGCAGTAAACGCCCCAATTCAAGGAAGTGCCGCCGATATCATAAAAATTGCAATGATCCAAATTCATAAAAAACTCGAAGAAGGCAACTACAAAAGTAAGATGCTCCTACAGGTTCATGATGAATTGGTATTCGATATATACAAGCCCGAATTGGAGGAGTTAAAGACCATGATCAAGACAGAGATGGAAAACGCCTACAAATTATCGGTACCCTTGGATGTGGAACTGGGTGTTGGCAACAATTGGCTGGAGGCCCATTAAACTAAATATCTATAAAAACAAAAACGGAACGCATTGGCCTAAACCAATGCGTTCCGTTTTTTAACAATAGCCTTTTATCAGGATTTTATTTTCTTTTAAAGATAAGCTGCCCACCTGCATTTAAATTGGGGATATCCAAATCTGCCGCATCTACGGTCATAGTATCGCCATCTATGGTCACGTCAACAGAGATCTCCTGCAGATCTTCATCGGTATAAGTCAATTTGCCGTCGGCATACACATACACAGTGGTCTCCGTATCCTTTTCGGTAGGACAGGGAATATCAAAACCGTTCCCTTCAGAATTTAAATTAATTTCGAGATATTGGATAGAATTTTCAATGATGACCGTTAAATCCTGTTTAAAATCAAAACTCAGCACATAACACTCCTTTGAAGTTAAAAAGGCCAACAAATCCCTGACATTTTTTTCATCATCACTGGCGGTATCATTATTAACCTTAAGTTCATAGGCCTGCCATACTCCCACTATAGAATCCTCATTGGAGTTATCATCATCACTATCTGTGGAACATGAAAAGAAAAGACCTGCAACAAGAAAAAGTAATAAAAAATTAATTTTCATCTTTTTAAAATTTACGTTGTTTTAAAAGCTAACGGATTATAGCACAAAATAGTATCCCAGCTAATCCAAACAATAGAACAGGCTGTCAAACCCAACTAAAACAGCAAAGGACAACACCAAAAATTAAATACTCAATGTATTGAAATTTAAAAACATTGACCATGTTTTGACGATCTGCCATATCAATTCAAAAAGTCAATAAAACTTCTTTGAATTTATGCCGAGCAAAAAGACTTATAGGATACAAAAACCAATTATTGGGATTGCAAAGCGTGGGCAAAGTATACTTCTATTTGCCAATATTGGAAAAAACTATAAAATAATAAGAAACAACCATTTGGAATTCAACTTAATAATTGTACATTTGCAGCCCGTTAAACGGGATTGAAGTGTTTAATCAATAAATATATTAGTGTGGATACATTAAGCTACAAGACGATTTCGGCCAATAAGGCGACCGTTGACAAACAATGGTTACTAGTTGATGCTGAAGGAGAAACATTGGGCCGTCTTGCTTCTAAAGTAGCGCAGTTACTTAGAGGGAAGTACAAGCCTAGTTTTACACCACATGTTGATTGTGGGGATAATGTTGTTATTATCAATGCAGAAAAAATCAACCTAACCGGAAAGAAGTGGGATTCAAAAACTTACGTTCGTCACACCGGTTATCCAGGAGGCCAGAGGTTTACAACGGCTAAAGAAATGTTGGCTAAGGATCCAGCGCGTATAGTAGAGAAATCGATAAAAGGTATGTTGCCCAAAAACAAATTGGGCGCAGAGCTTTTCCGAAATCTGAAGGTATATGCCGGCGCAGCCCACAACCAAGAAGCACAAAAACCAACAGCAATTAACTTAAACGATTTTAAGTAATGGAAATGATTCATAAAATTGGTAGAAGAAAAACTGCAGTTGCGAGAGTTTATGTTACTGAAGGAAATGGTAACATTACTATTAACAAGAGAGACTTAAGCAACTATTTTCCTACAGCAACATTACAGTACAAAGTAAAGCAACCATTTACCCTAACCAACAACGAAGAAAACTTCGATGTAAAAGTTAATGTATATGGTGGCGGTATTACAGGACAAGCGGAAGCGGTTCGTTTGGCATTGTCCAGAGCTTTATGCGAATTGGATGCCGAGAACAGATTGGTTCTTAAACCAGAAGGTCTTTTAACTAGAGATCCAAGAATGGTTGAACGTAAGAAATTCGGTCAGAAGAAAGCTCGTAAGAAATTCCAGTTCTCTAAACGTTAATACCGTATTAACAAAACAAATACTGAAATACGGCAATGCTCTTGATGGTTATCGAGAAATAATTGGCAGATTCGGTATAATTTTTAATTGTTCATTGAAAACCCTTGTCATAGGGTAAGTAATAATCCAAAGTTAATCATAGGACCTCGCCTTAGGGGAAAATCCAATGCATTCAAATTCTGGATAAATTAGTTTAGCATCTAAATATTAAAGGCTGCCCAGAGGTACCACTTTAATATTGCTAATTCAAAGGAACGTAAACTAAAAAATAAAAATGGCAAACAAAGTTGAAGTAAAAGACCTTTTAGAGGCAGGTGTACATTTTGGTCACCTTACCAGAAAATGGAATCCGAACATGGCTCCCTACATCTACATGGAGCGTAACGGAATTCACGTTATCAATCTTTATAAAACAGTTGCAAAACTAGAAGAGACCAACGAGGCTCTTAAAAAAATTGCGGCTTCAGGTAGAAAAATACTTTTCGTAGCTACCAAAAAACAAGCAAAGGATATTGTTGCTGAAAAAGCAGGCAACGTAAACATGCCTTACATCACTGAAAGATGGCCAGGTGGTATGTTGACCAATTTCGTTACTATTCGTAAAGCCGTTAAGAAAATGGCTTCTATTGATAGAATGAAAAAAGACGGTACCTTTAACACCCTTTCCAAGAAAGAGCGTTTACAAGTTGACCGTTTGCGTGCCAAGTTGGAAAAGAACTTAGGTTCTATTTCTGAAATGACACGTCTACCAGCTGCTTTGTTCATAGTTGACACCATGCGTGAGCACATTGCTGTAAAAGAAGCTCAAAAATTGAACATTCCAATTTTTGCAATGGTAGATACCAATTCCGATCCACGACCAATCGATTTTATCGTTCCCTCCAATGATGATGCCTCCAAATCCATAGAGGTTATTATGGCATCCGTAACTGCAGCTATTGCAGAAGGATTAACAGAGCGTAAATCCGAAAAGCAAAGCGAGAAGGAAGGTGGAGATGAAGCCAAACCAAAGGAGAAAAAAGCTAAGGTAGCCTCAGAAGAAAAAGCTCCCAAAAAAGCTAGCACTGCAGGAGACGACCTTACCAAAATAGAAGGCATTGGCCCAAAAATTGCTGAAATTTTCCAAGAAGCAGGTATTAACACTTATGCCGACCTAGCGGACAAATCTGAGGATGACCTTAAAGACATCCTTACTGAATCTGGCCCAAGATATGCTTCAAAGAATCCAGCTTCATGGCCTAAGCAGGCACAAATGGCTGCCGATGGTAACTGGGATGAATTGCAGGAATGGCAAGATAGCGTTAAAGGAGGAATAGAATAATCCCCTTTTACTTAAAACAGAATATAAATTTAACATTAACCTAGATTGGGATTACATTTCAATCTTAATTTAGGTGAAAATTAAAACAAAATAAAATGGCAAAAATTACCGCCGCTGAGGTAAACAAACTAAGACAAACAACAGGTGCTGGCATGATGGATTGCAAGAATGCACTGGTTGAAGCAGAAGGGGATTTTGATTTGGCAATTGAAATCTTACGTAAAAAAGGACAAAAAGTTGCCGCCAAAAGAGCTGACCGTGATTCTTCCGAAGGGGCTGCTATTGCCAAAGTAAATGCGGACAACACCACTGGGGTTATCATTTCTTTGAACTGTGAAACCGATTTCGTTGCTAAAAACGACACTTTTGTTGCTTTGGCCAACGACTTGGCAGATCTAGCCTTAAATTTCGACACTAAAGAAGATTTCTTGAATGCCGATTACAAAGGAAACTCTGTACAGGATAAACTTACGGAACAAACCGGTGTTATTGGTGAGAAAATTGAAATAGGTGGATTCAGCAAACTATCAGCTCCATTTGTTGGTTCTTACATTCATGCTGGAAACAAAATAGCTACCTTGGTAGGACTTTCTGCTGCTGTTGAGGGTGCAGACGTTGCCGCAAAGGATGTTGCTATGCAAGCCGCCGCAATGAATCCAGTAGCCTTGAACGAAGCAGGTGTTGACCAGTCAATCATCGATAAAGAAATCGAAATTGCCAAAGATCAATTACGTCAAGAAGGAAAGCCAGAAGCTATGTTGGATAATATTGCTAAAGGTAAATTGAACCGTTTTTTCAAAGACAATACTTTGGTGAACCAAGATTTTATTAAGGATAGCAAACAAAGCGTAGCCCAATACGTAAAATCTGTTGATTCCAAATTGGAAGTAACAGGATTTAAAAGGGTTGCTTTAGGATAATCCTTAAGTACTACTTATACAAAAAACGCCTTTACAATGTAAAGGCGTTTTTTT
Source organism: Arenibacter sp. S6351L (assembly GCF_023016025.1). Taxonomy (NCBI): domain Bacteria; kingdom Pseudomonadati; phylum Bacteroidota; class Flavobacteriia; order Flavobacteriales; family Flavobacteriaceae; genus Arenibacter; species Arenibacter sp. S6351L. Next base: position 15,867 of record NZ_JALKBB010000016.1, read on the forward strand.
ATGCACTAAAATCAGATTATAGAATTTGAAAGCATTGAATTAGACATAGGAAATCCTAAATTAATTTCCCCTAAATACCCACATTGGACTAGGATAATGCACTCCAATTAGACTACCTAACCCTTTTTCATAGAGCTCTATTTACCAAGAACTAGCCTTTTAACCATGCTTCACGAAGCTTGTTCTGCTGTTCGCTAGCGCTTTCCATTGCAACCAACTTAACGACCTTCAAAGTAGGCACGCCAACCTTCCCCTTCAAGGTAATTTCCTCATCCCCTCTTTGCACCACCATTACAATTTCCCTATCGGAATCCCAATTTATGCTCTGCCCTATAAGCAATCGAATATTAACCAAATTGGTCATTTTACCATCAACACTCTTAATTATATCTCCCCCTTGGGCCCCCAAATCATTGAAAAAACTGTTCAATTGAATCCCTTCCCTTACAAAAATAGCATTGTCATTTGCCGGATCTACATCTATATAAGGTATTTCGCCATCAAAAAAATATCCCGTAGACTGCTCCTGCTCCGTTGTTTGCAACCCTACTTTTTTCCAATAGGCATCGTAGTCTATAGGAGTGTCCCCAATGACATTGGCAGTAAAGAATTCCCCAATTTCCGGATACGTCATGGCAACGATTTCATCAATCAACTTATCATCCTCAAAAGGTTTGGAATCTCCATATTTCTTGGAAAGCTCCTTCATCAGCCATAAAACACCTTTTTCCCCTCCGCTTAATTCCCTAAGATTTATATCCAAAGCCATATTGATCAATGCCCCTTTTTCATAAACATTGGCATAATTTTCCTTATAAGGTTCCTCCAATATATTTTTGCTCATTACGGTAAAGGACATACTATCATCATAGGTTTTGGATCTCTCGACCTTCTCCATAAGTCTTTGATAAAAATCTTCCTCACTTATCAACCCTTGTTGAATTTGAAAAAGATTGGCAAAATATTCGGTAGTCCCCTCATACATCCACAAGTGCATGGACATTTTGGGATCATTAAAATCGAAATATTGTATTTCATTGGAGTGGATCGTCAGGGGAGTAACAATATGAAAAAACTCATGGGCTACCGTGTCAAAAATAGCCTCTTCCAGTCGCTCCTTTGATATTTGTTCGGGCATTACCACCACTGTAGAAGTATGGTGCTCCAAGGCTCCAAAACCTGTAGCATCATTGTCATCCATATTGGAAAGATAGAGGATAATGGTGTAGTGCTTGGTACTGTTAATATCTCCCAGAAATGCCTTTTGACCGCGCATCATTTTCTCCATACCCCCTTTTAAACTAGCCGCCGTAAAATGACCATTGGGAGAATAAACACTTAATGTTACCGCAATATCGTTCACCTGAAATGTTTCCGTGCTCGGGTTGGAATACATTATTGGGTTATCTATAACCTCAAAGTAACGATTGGCCACAAATACATCCGTATCCGGTCTGTTTACATCTTGTATTCCTTTAACCAAAGAGGTTACGGGCTCCAATCCATCTGGGGCAGAAATTTCCAAGGAATACGGTATTTCCTCAAGGCCATCAAAATAGCCCACAAAACCATGGAGGTTCAGCATAAAGTTCTTTCCCTTAAGAATATTGGTTCCGGACGGTGAAAATACAGGATCACTCACCTCTACTTCGGTATCGTAGGTATCGTTTACCCAATAATTAATTTTATCCAAATCCTTGGCATTGATAATCCTCCAAGTATTATCATCCAATTTTTCTACTTTTAACTCCCCTCCCTTATAATCAAGAGCCTTGAATTGCTCTATATATTTTCCGTAATTATCATCGCTATAAGTGCCCGGCACTGTCTTAGGAATAAAAAAGGAAACAGTATCGGTTACAAATGCAGCCGGATCCAAAACTACATTTACCTTATCGTCTACAACATTGATCAAATCTATTTTCGCAGTTATGGAAGCCTTTTCGGCCGAAACCAATGTCTTTGTGGTCCCACATCCCTGGAGCACCAAAATTGCAACCCCTAAAATCCATGATTTTTTAAACAACCCTATTTTATTTGTCATTTTTTATTGATTTTATTTATCGTTTTTTCCGAAAATGCCACATCTCCTTAAAGTACTGACATGGCAGAAAATGGCATTTTACCATTATAAATTGGTGGAACTACAAAAACCCACGCAAGATTATAAAAATAAATCTACCTTCCCATATGCATTATGAAATAATTAAGGATAGATGAATCGTCCATGCCAAGCCGCTTCATAAATATTTTTGATTATTTTTGCATGAAATTAATCAACATCAGGATGCAATACAAAAGAATACTTTTAAAACTGAGTGGAGAAGCCCTTATGGGTACTAAGCAGTACGGCATAGACGCACAGCGTTTATCCGAATACGCAGAGGAGATCAAAGAAGTTGTAGACAAAGGTATAGAAGTTGCTATTGTAATCGGTGGTGGCAATATTTTTAGGGGATTGGCAGGAGCCAGCAACGGAATGGACAGGGTACAGGCGGACCACATGGGAATGCTGGCCACCGTAATAAACGGATTGGCCCTACAAAGCGCCTTGGAATTGCAAGGAGTACAGACCAGGCTACAATCTGCCATAAAAATAAATGAGGTAGCCGAACCTTTTATTAGAAGACGCGCCATGCGACATTTGGAAAAAGGTAGGGTAGTCATATTTGGCGGTGGTACAGGAAATCCATATTTCACCACAGATTCCGCTGCTGTATTAAGAGCCATAGAAATTGAAGCCGATGTAATTTTAAAAGGGACTCGAGTGGACGGTATTTATACCTCCGACCCGGAAAAAGACAAAACAGCCACCAAATTTGATACGATAACCTTTAAAGATGTACTGACAAAGGGACTAAAAGTTATGGACACCACAGCCTTTACCCTAAGCCAGGAAAACGAATTGCCTATTGTTGTTTTTGATATGAACAAAAAAGGAAACCTTATGAAGTTGGTTTCCGGAGAGAATATAGGAACCGTCGTAAATCTATAGTTTTGGCACTATTTGTGTTGGATCAATTAAAAAAATAGCATATGAACGAAGAAATTAAATTTATTCTGGATACTACCAAAGAAGGGATGGACAGTGCTATAGCACACCTTGAAAAAATGTTCTTGAAAATCAGGGCAGGAAAGGCAAGTCCGGTAATGCTATCCAGTGTAATGGTGGAATATTATGGCTCCCCAACCCCATTGTCCCAGGTAGCAAATGTGAATACCCCGGACGCAAGAACCTTGTCCGTTCAGCCTTGGGAAAAGAACATGCTACATGAAATAGAAAAAGCCATAATGAACGCCAATCTTGGATTTAATCCTATGAACAACGGCGATTTTGTAATTATCAATGTACCTCCCTTAACGGAAGAAAGAAGGAGGGATTTGGTAAAACAAGCAAAGGCAGAAGCGGAAGACGCTAAGATCGGTGTCCGAAATGCACGTCAGGAAGCCAACAAAGAAATTAGGGGCCTTGAAGTGTCCGAAGATTTACAGAAGAACGCAGAGGGCGATGTTCAGGCACTCACCGATAAGTATATAAAAAAGATCGATACCTTCCTTGAAGCCAAGGAAGCCGAAATTATGAAGGTATAATCCTTAAAGTACAAAAACAAAAAGAGCGACCCATGGGTCGCTCTTTTTGTTTTCCTTGACCATATAACTCAGAAAACCCAATATTGAACACCTCTAGACCATAATTTCCATGGCCCATAAATTTGGTTTCTCCCAGCCCCTACTATTTAGCCCCAGCTTCCTAGGAACAATAACAATCATTCTCTACCTTTGCGCTCGAATAATTTTAGAATCCAAAAGACCATTTTAAATCATTAACGGTTTACTGGTTTTTTTTATGGTTTATATACCAAAAAACATTCTGAAATAAGACGTTTCATTAGATGGTTGCAAAGTTAACGCGAGGATTTTGGGCAAAAATAGCAAGGTTAATACTTAGGAACAGAATTATAATTCTAGTCCTATTAGCCATTATGACCATTTTTATGTCCATGCAATGGGACAAAATGAGGTTTTCCAATTCACAGGCCAACCTCCTTCCCGATCACCACCCTGTAAACCTGGAGTACCTTTCCTTTCTAAAACAATTTGGGGAAGAAGGCAATGTTGTTGTTTTGGCCGTAAAGGACAGCTCCCTGTTTACCCCTATTAAATTTAATCGCTGGAACAAGCTTAGCAAACAACTGGGGGCCTTCCCTGAGGTGGACTTCGTATTGTCTACGGACAATTTACAAGAGCTCGTAAAAGACACTGTAAAACAAGAATTTGTTATGCAGCCTTTTATAAAACAAACTCCAAAAACCAAAAAGGAGGTTGACAGTCTAACGAATCATCTTTTTAACGATCTTCCCTTTTACGACAACCTTATCTACAATAAAAAAACACATACCATACGCAGTGTTATTTATTTGGACAAGGATATTGTCAACACCTCCGTACGTAAGGACTTTATATTGGAAGACCTTTCTACTTTGGTCAAAAATTTTGAAAAAGAAACCGGCCTCGATGTTCATATTTCCGGAATGCCCTACATAAGAACCATGAACTCCCAAAATATTATAGATGAAATTGGGAAATTTATTCTTGCAGCTCTAGGGGTTACCTCCTTGATCTTCTTTTTCTTTTTCAGAAGTTTTAGGGCTACGATTATTTCCATGTTCGTCGTTATTATCGGGGTTATGTGGGCCTTTGGAATCCTGGGCCTATTACAATATGAGATTACGGTACTTACCGCCCTAATACCACCATTAATTATTGTTATTGGTATTCCCAACTGTATCTTTCTTATCAACAAATACCAACAGGAAGTAAAAAAGCACGGAAACCAGGCCTTGTCATTACAACGTGTAATCTCTAAAATTGGCAACGCTACCTTGATGACCAACGTTACTACCGCATCCGGTTTTGCCACATTTATTATTACCGATAGCAAATTACTTAAAGAGTTTGGTATTGTTGCCTCTATCAATATTATAGGAATATTTGTGCTTTCCCTATTGATAATCCCTATCATCTATAGTTTTATGAAGCTTCCAAAAGACAAGCATCTAAAACACTTAAATACCAAGTGGATAGAAACTTTTGTCAGCTGGATGGAAAGCATTGTTAGGGATAGAAGGATTACGGTTTATATTGTTTCCATTGCACTTTTGGTGGCCAGTATTATTGGTATTTATCAAATAGACATTTCTGGAAGTCCCATAGAGGATATGCCAAAAAAGGCTGAATTTTTTCAGGACATAAGATTTTTCGAACAAGAATTTGACGGAATAATGCCCGTAGAAATTGTGGTGGATACCAAAAGACCCAAAGGGGTCTTAAAACCTTCCACCCTGAGAAAGATGGACGAGTTGGGTACGGTGATCAATGAAATCCCGGAACTTTCCAGACCAGTTTCAGTTGTGGACTTGGTGAAATATTCCAAACAGGCCTTTTACAGCGGCATCCCCAAATATTATCAACTGCCCACCTCCCAAGAAAATACGTTTATTATGGATGTCGCCCGCAAATCCGCAGATAACGGCAACCTACTGAGTAGTTTTGTAGATAGCACCGGGCAGGTAGCCCGAATGACAACTTACATGAAGGATGTAAAAACATCCCGAATGGAAACCATAGAGGCTAAACTAAGGGAGAATATTGATAAAATCTTTCCCGCGGACAGGTACAAGGTTACCATGACAGGTAGTGCCCTTCTATTTTTAAAGGGGACCAAATATTTGGTAAAAAACCTCATTATGTCCCTTGCTTTGGCCATTGGCCTTATTGCTCTCTTTATGGCCTATCTTTTCCGATCGTTTAGAATGATCGTAATTTCATTGATACCCAACTTATTGCCGCTAGTGATCACAGCGGGAGTTATGGGATTCGTAGGGGTGCCTATTAAGCCTTCCACTATTTTGGTATTTAGTATTGCTTTTGGAATTTCGGTGGACGACACCATACACTTTTTGGCCAAGTACAGACAGGAACTTACAAGCAACCATTGGAGAATTAAAAAATCGGTCTATGCCGCCTTGAGGGAGACCGGGGTTAGTATGTTTTACACCTCCATTGTACTGTTCTTTGGCTTTTCGGTATTCATAATTTCCAGTTTTGGAGGAACAGTAGCTTTAGGAGCATTGGTTTCCGCCACTTTATTGTTCGCTATGCTGGCGAACCTTATTTTATTACCCTCGTTACTTCTTTCTTTGGAAAGAAGCATTGCCAACAAACAGGTACTAAAAGAACCACAAATAGACATTCTTCCCAAGGAGGAACTAAATATCACGGACAAGGAGGAATAGTCCGTTTATTAAAATATTTTTTACTTGGTATATACAGTTATATACCCAATTTATATTTTTGCAAAAAGGCTATCTTTGCCACATAATTTACAAGGAATTCAAATGAACACATTTAGCGTAAAAGAGCTACTATCCCCCGATTATTTACACCAAGAAGTTATTGTTAACGGGTGGGTAAAAACCTATAGAAGCAATAGATTTATTGCTTTAAACGATGGATCAACCATAAACAATATACAATGCGTAGTAGATTTTGAGGAATTTGATGAAAATTTACTAAAGCAAATCAATACCGGAGCTGCACTTAAAATAAGTGGTACATTGGTAGAAAGCCAAGGAAAAGGGCAGTCCGTAGAGATACAGGTCAAGGAAATTACGGTGCACGGAGGTGCAGACCCTGAAGTCTACCCTATTCAACCCAAAAAACACTCTCTGGAGTTTTTACGGGAAAAGGCACATCTCCGTGTAAGAACAAATACCTTTGCAGCTATCATGAGGGTGCGATCGGCACTTTCGTTTGCCGTACATCAATATTTTCAAAAAAATGGATTCTTTTACGTTCATACCCCAATAATCACTGGTTCGGATGCGGAAGGAGCTGGAGAAATGTTCAGGGTGTCTACCTTGGACAATAAAAAGCCGCCTTTAACTAAGGATGGTGAAATTGACTATAAGGAAGATTTTTTCGGAAAAGAGACCAATTTAACGGTATCCGGACAGCTGGAAGCCGAAACTTATGCTATGGGCTTAGGGAAGGTCTACACCTTCGGCCCCACTTTTAGGGCCGAAAATTCCAACACTTCAAGACATTTGGCCGAATTTTGGATGATAGAGCCCGAGGTAGCATTTAATGATTTGGATGCCAACATGGACTTGGCTGAAGACTTTATTAAGGACGTTATTAATTATGCTCTGGAAAATTGTTTGGAAGACCTGCAATTCCTGGAACAACGATTATTGGACGAAGAAAAGAGCAAGCCTCAGGCCGAGCGCAGTGAGATGCCGTTGATAGAAAAACTAAAGTTTGTTTCGGAGAATACGTTTAAGCGCGTAACATACACCGAAGCCATAGATATTCTTAGAAACAGTAAACCCAACAAAAAGAAACAGTTTAAATACCTTATTGATGAATGGGGAGCTGACCTACAAAGTGAGCACGAACGCTTCTTAGTGGAAAAACATTTTAAATGCCCAGTAATACTATTCGATTATCCTGCCAAAATAAAGGCATTTTATATGCGTTTAAATGAGGATGGAAAAACGGTTAGGGCCATGGACATTCTATTCCCAGGAATTGGTGAAATAGTAGGTGGTTCCCAACGTGAGGAACGTCTGGATATCTTAATGGAAAAAATCAAGGCCTTGGGTATTGATGAAGAGGAGCTTTGGTGGTATTTGGATCTTAGGAAATTTGGAACTGCCGTGCATAGCGGCTTTGGACTCGGTTTTGAAAGATTGGTGTTGTTTGCAACAGGAATGGGCAACATCAGGGACGTAATACCTTTTCCTAGAACGCCGCAGAATGCTGAATTCTAATCATTATTCTTTAACTTTATAAGATAGATCAACATTATAAATGCTGAAACAACACCTACAGTTTAAATTATCGCAGAAATTATCTCCACAACAAATACAGTTGATGAAGTTGATTCAATTGCCTACACAGGCATTTGAACAACGACTAAAGCAAGAACTGGAGGAAAACCCTGCCCTGGAAACTGGAAAGGAAGAAGGTGAAAGTCAACAGGATGATTTTGAGGATTTGTACGATAATGAAACCGATAGTGAAAGCATAAGTGCGGAAGACATCAATATTGATGATTATTTAAGTGATGACGAAATACCGGATTATCGCACGCAAGCCAATAATTACAGTGCCGATGATGAGGAAAAAAATGTTCCTTATGCAGCCGGAATTTCCTTTAATCAGTATCTCATAAACCAGTTGAATACTATTTATTTGACTGATGAAGAATGGTCCATTGCCGAATTTTTGGTGGGCAGCGTGGATGAGAGCGGATATATAAGAAGACCTCTTACAGATATAATGGACGACCTGGCGTTTACGCAAAATATCTATACTGAGGAGAAGACCATAGAAAAAGTATTACACATAGTTCAGGATCTTGACCCTGCGGGTGTAGCCGCCAGAACGCTGGAAGAGTGCCTTCTTCTACAATTAAAACGAAAGGAATTAACCCCTAGTGTGGAATTGGCCATTCTGTTGTTGGAAAAATCCTTTGAGCAGTTTACCAAAAAGCATTATCAAAAGCTTATCCAAAAACACAATATCACAGAAGAGCAACTAAAAGGTGCTATTAGCGAAATTGAACGTTTGAACCCCAAACCTGGAGGGTCATACTCCGGGAACAACAGAATTGTGGAACATGTGGTCCCCGATTTTTCCATTCGGATTGTAGACGGGGAATTGGAGCTTACCCTAAACGGAAGAAATGCACCCGAACTACATGTTTCACGGGAGTACAACAACATGTTGGAAGGCTACAAAAACTCCAAGGAAAAATCCAAGTCCCAAAAGGACACCGTGATGTTCATTAAACAAAAGCTGGATGCGGCCAAATGGTTTATTGATGCTATAAGGCAGCGTCAGCAGACCCTTTATATTACCATGAACGAAATCATGGAATATCAAAAAGAATATTTCCTAACCGGGGATGAGCGCAAATTGCGCCCTATGATCCTAAAGGATATAGCTGATGGCATTGGTATGGACGTTTCCACCGTCTCCAGGGTGGCCAATAGCAAATATGTGGACACCCCCTATGGTACGAAATTGATAAAGGACTACTTTTCCGAATCCATGAAAAACGATCAGGGAGAGGATGTATCCACCAAAGAAATAAAGAAGATACTGGAAACTGTAATTGGAGAGGAAACCAAGAAAAAACCGCTTACAGATGATAAATTGGCCGCTATTCTCAAAGAAAAGGGCTACCCTATTGCCCGGCGTACGGTAGCCAAATATAGGGAACAACTGGATATTCCGGTGGCCAGGTTGAGAAAACAGATCTAATGCGACTATTCCTCAAGATCACATCTTACCTTTTACACCCGCTTTTTATACCCTTTGCAGGCACCATAGCCTATTTCCTTATTACCCCCAAATACAGTCCGTTGGAGGTACAGAGCGGAAATATTTTACCCATATTTATACTCACCATAATCATCCCCATTATATTTTACCTGATACTGCGCAACCTGGGCATTGTAAGTTCCGTGTTCATGCCCAATCTCCAAGAAAGGAAATACCCTCTTTATATTAGTCTAGGACTGCTTATAATGGTCTTATTCAAGGTTATTCCCAATAACTTCACCATAGAGTTGCATTACTACTTTTTAGGGCTAATTGCAGGCTTATTTAGCGCCCTTGTGCTGCTCTTTCTAAACTTTAAGTGCAGTATGCACCTATTGGGCATGGGAAGCCTGCTAATGTACTTAATAAACCTTAGTATCCACTTTGAAATCAATGTTACCATTGCCATAAGCATAGTAACCTTACTTAGCGGCCTAGCAGCCACCTCCAGACTATATTTGAACGCCCATACCAAAGCAGAAGTCATAATTGGCTTTGCCATTGGTCTGTTTACCCAATTATTTACGATTAAATTTTGGCTATAAAATATAGAATATAAGTCCCACCTTAAGCGGCTTAATTTCTATAACTTCCCCTGATTGTTCCATTACCCCATCATTGAACAGAGAACTGAGTGCATAATAAATATGTATATTGAAGGTATTGTATCCTACATTTAAGGTTAGCCCGTATTGAAAGTCCCTTATATCCTTGTTCACAAAGACTATTCTCTCTGAGCTTGAGACGAATTTGGACCGACCATCAAAAACATAACCAAGCTTAACACCTGCATATATCCTCCAAAACTTATATTCCTCTGGGGTTGAATTGCGCCACCTAAACTGAAAGGGAACCTCCAAGACGTGGGTAGCAATTTTATTTCTCTTGAAATCGGCATCATTATCCAACACCGTATATTCTACAGCGGACCCCTGCTGGGAAGCCAACAAATTGGTATAATAGGAATTTATACCATAACCTAAACCAATACCGATACCCATGGTCCTTTCGTAACTCAAGGGAATATCCTTTATAAAACCGGCCTGCAAACCATATGACAAGTTTCTTTGGGAAACATCGGCTGGAAGATTAGTGGCAAAATTATAGGTAAGTCCAAAATAAAATTGATCTTCCAAATATTTCCTATCCACGTCCCTATTGGATTCCAAAACCTGCCCAGTAACAAAAGTACTGGAGAACATAAGTATAATTAATATGCAGGAAAACCTCATAGCCCACTAAAGGTAATTAATTAAACATAAAAAAAACGCTCCAAATATATGCATTTGAAGCGTTTTGATTCTCTTATCCTTTTACTAACTATTGCAAATTCCTGAAAGCATCACCTTCATAGGTGGTATAATTTACTTTCAAGGCGTTTACTTTTCTAAGTTCTTGTTTAATATCGGAAATAATACCCATATTGGCCTCCTTGTCCACCTTAAGTGCGGTTGTCAATACATTTTGTAATTCCTGAGGCTTTTTGGCCCTTTCCATCAAAATATAATCTCCAACTTCGGATGCGTCGGCAAATTTATCGTTCAATTGAATTTTGGATTCGGTACCATAGGTCTTCTCATATTCACGGGTTGGTTTCCCAACATAAATATAGATTACCCTATCCTTCTTTTCCAATTTTTTGATTTCCGTAGCATTTGGCAGGACGTTTTCCACCTTCAAGGTACTGTCTTTCATCACCGTAACCGTCATAAAGAAAAACAAAAGCATAAAAACGATATCTGGCAAGGATGCAGTATTCACCGCTGGTAAAGCCGCATCTTTTTTCTTATTAAATTTTGACATAGTATCTTGTTTTTAACTTCTCAATTTAGTTTGACGATGTTTCGGCCTCTGAAAGCTTCTGAGGAAACAAATCCTGTATTCTCTTAACCTTCTCCTTCAATTCTTCACGAACATTGTCCGGAGTCTCAGGATTAAGATATTCAGCTTCCATATCCGTAAAGTCTCTCTTGAACAAACGCTGGGCTTCCCTATTCCTAAGATCGTTATAGGCTCCAACCAATTCGTTCTGAACGGTTATATAGGTTCCGTACTTCGTCTCCCTATCGTTTTTAAGAGATATAATGGCTTTGGCAGGACTATCGGATGAAGCTACATCCCTTTTACCTTTGCAATAACTGCAATAGTCTGCAGATCCCGATGGTGCTCCTCCATTGTCCAAAAAGGCAATGGCCTTCGCCCTTAAATCCTTAATATTTGTTAACTCATCATCAGCCAATAACTGTCCATCACGGTTAATATTGACCTGAAATATATTCTTTTGCTTAATGATTACATCGGTATCCGGCGGCTCAATTGGTGGCAACATACGATCTAACCCTGCATCTGTTTCAATAGTGGTAGTCACTAGGAAAAAGATAAGCAATAAGAACGCTATGTCTGCCATAGAACCCGCATTAACCTCTGGTGGTGCTCCTCTTTTTGGCATAATATTTTATTTTATTATTTACTAATCATTTTCTTAACTCCGGACCACAACATGGCACCTACAGCTATAATGGTAAGGATAAAAAATACATTCAATCCCATACCAATGGTTTTCACTGTATCCTCCGTAGTAGGAACTCCTTTTTTGGCCATTTCTTCCAAACTAACATCTGTTCCAGTTGCTAGGGCGTAAGAGATAACAACGACTACCAAAAGACCCCCTACACCAAATAAGGTTTTCTTTAAGGCTCCTTTGGAGGTAAACAAGTTCACCAACCCAAAAAGAACCGAGGCCGCTATCGCAATCCCCAACAATAAATAGGTTATGATGAACATGAAGTTCATAGACCCATTATTTATGGCTTCCGTTGCGGGAACGTCTGCACTAGGAAGCTGAAACCAAAGTATGGCTCCAATCACTCCGAGTACAACTAATATTATTTTAACTATTTTATGCATGATACTTTAAGTATTTAGTGTCCGACTTATTTTTTGTGATCTGCCAACATATCAATCAAAGAGATTGATGAATCTTCCATATCATTTACAATACTGTCAATCTTTGCAATGATGTAATTGTAGAAGATCTGAAGGATAATCGCAGTAATAAGACCGAATACAGTAGTCAATAACGCCACCTGAATATCACCTGCAATAAGTGAAGCACTCAAGTTACCAACCGCTGCAATTTTCTGGAAGGCCTGAATCATACCGATTACCGTACCCATGAACCCAAGCATTGGAGCTACTGCGATAAATAAAGACAACCAGGAAACGTTTTTCTCCAATTGACCCATTTGCACACCTCCGTAGGCAACAACCGCCTTCTCAGCAGACTCAATACTATCACCAGCCCTTTCCAATCCTTGGTAGTAGATGGAAGCAACTGGACCTTTTGTATTTCTACAAACCTCCTTGGCTGCCTCAATACCTCCTGAAGCCAAAGCATCTTCTACTTGCTGCTTAAGTTTAGTAGTGTTGGTAGTAGCAAGGTTTAAATAAATAATCCTTTCAATTGCTACGGCCAGACCAAGAATTAAACATAAAAGAACAATACCCATAAATCCGGCACCACCCTGAATAAATTGCTCCTTAAGCACTTGGGTAAAACCTTTTTCCGCTGCTGGAGCTGCGTCTTGCAAAATGGCTGCTGCTGCAACAACTTTCGCACTTACTGTATTTGTACCTGCCACAAATAACCCAGCTGTTGCTAGGATAGAGAATAATCTTTTCATTTCTTTCAAACTTAAATTTAGTTAGTTAATAGGGTTAAAGATAAAAAAAATTCGCAATATAAAAATTAAAACTTAACAGCAGAGAGGAAGGGATTCGAACCCTCGATACCCTTGTGGGGTATACACACTTTCCAGGCGTGCGCCTTCGACCACTCGGCCACCTCTCTAGTTCTAGTTATTGGGCAGCCAAATAACAAAAAAAATATTAGTTAAAGAAATTTAGACTGTTATTTTTATTGCATTTCGCCCCTGAGAGATGTTTCATATATGGTTTTGAACAACTTAGGAGAAATATTATTTCCAAGTAAATACATCAACTTGGTAATTGCCGCCTCGGTTGTAATATCCTTACCATTAATAACTTGTAGTTTCTCAAGATGCTTGCTGGTTTCATAACGCCCCATAAGAACACTACCTCCCGAACACTGTGTTACATTTATAATAAAAATTTCTCTGTCCAAAGCTTTTTTCAACTCCAAAGTAAACCATTTGTCCGTAGGAGCATTACCTGAGCCATATGTCTCCAGCACTACTGCCTTTAAGTTAGGGGAATTTAAGACACTATGCAACAGAGTTTGGTTAAAACCGGGAAATAATTTTAAAATGGCCACATTTTGATCCATTTCTTTATGAACTTTTAGCCTTTTGGTTGAATTTGCCCTAAACAAATACTCCCTGTTTACTTTTAAATGCACCCCAGACTCTATTAAAGCCGGATAATTTAAGGAGGCAAAAGCCTCAAAATGCTCTGCATTGATCTTAGTGGTTCTGTTTGCCCTATACAATTTATATTCAAAATACAGCCCTACCTCTTGAACCACGGGCCTATTATCTTCCCTTAAGGCGGCTATCTGAATGGATGTGATCAAATTCTCCTTGGCATCTGTCCTTAAATCACCTATGGGCAACTGCGAACCCGTAAATATGACCGGTTTTTGCAAATTTTCCAACATATAGCTCATGGCCGAAGAAGTATAGCTCATTGTGTCACTACCATGTAGCACCACAAATCCATCATGGGAATCATAATGATCTTCGATAATCGAAGCAATATTTACCCAATGTTCAACATTCATATTGGAGGAATCTATTGGAACATCAAAGGAAATACTGTCAATAGTACAATCCAATTGGCCTAGCTCGGGGATATTCTTAATCAGTTTATTAAAATTAAAGGCCTTCAGTGCCCCTGTACCGTAATCCTTGACCATACCAATGGTCCCCCCTGTATAAATAAGGAGAATTTTGGTTTTTTCTACTGTAGAATTGTGGTTTTTCAATCTTAATAATTGTTAGGGTTTAAAAAATAAAGAGCTTCCACCTTAAGGCAACCTGTCCGCAAGACTATCTAAATCCCAAAAACTTGTCGGGAGTTGGCGGTAGTAATTGCAGCAACTTCCTCCTTATCCATTCCATATATTTGGGCCATCTTTTCCAAAACGTTGACCAAATAAGCACTTTCGTTCCGCTTTCCACGATAAGGAACTGGGGCCAAATAGGGGGAATCCGTTTCCAAAACCATATGTTTCAGGTCTATTTCCCCAAGAAAAGTATCTATTTTACCATTTTTAAAAGTAACTACTCCGCCAATACCCAATTTCATATTATAGGAAATTGCCCTCTGTGCCTGCTCAAAAGTGCCCGTAAAACAATGAAAAATACCAAAAAGTCCATCGCTCTTTTCTTCCTCAAGAATCTGGAAGATTTCATCAAAACCTTCCCTACAATGGATAACTATGGGATAATCATACTTTTTAGCCCACTGTATTTGCTGTTTAAAGGCAATCTGCTGCTCCTTTAGGAAAGTTTTATCCCAATACAGGTCGATGCCGGTCTCCCCAACTGCATAAAATTTCCTTGACGCCAACATTTCTTCAACGTGGGCCAGCTCATTCCTGTAATCTTCCTTAACATGTGTTGGATGCAGCCCTGCCATAAGAAAGATATTCTCTGGATAGGACTTTTCCAAATCAAGCATTGCATCGGTATAGGACGAATCTATTGCGGGAATAAAAAAACGCTCTACCCCTAACTCCAAGGCTCTATCTATGACCAAAGAGCGATCCTCATCAAAAGCCTCACTATATAAATGGGTATGTGTATCTGTTAATATCATAGAACAAAAATAGGATTATCTTTGACAAAAAAAGTACATATGCCCAGCCTTAAAGTTTTTCTACATAAAAAAAAATATATAGCCATTCCGTTGGTACTTACGGCCACAAATCATTTTGAAGTCACGGCCACCATCAATGGAGTGAAAGGCAGGTTTATATTGGATACGGGAGCCTCCAACACCTGCATTGGTCTGGACAAAATAGAATTCTTCAAATTAAATTCCAAAGATTCCAAAATAAAGGCCGCAGGGGCAGGAGCCACAGAAATGTTCACCAAACTATCTACCAAAAATGTCATAGAAATAGGAAAATGGTTTAAACATAAACAGAAAATTGTCCTGTTCGACCTTGTCCACGTTAATCAGGCCCTGACCTCGCACCAGGCTATGCCCGTTGATGGTATTATTGGGGCGGATATTCTAAAAAAAGGAAAGGCCATCATTGATTACCAAAAAACCCGTCTTTACCTAAAACAATAAGACCTGCCAGGTTTTGAAATCCCAACAGGTCCATGTTATTACCTACTGGGTCAACCCCCAAGTACAATATATTATATTAAAGCTCCAAGGCCTTTTTAACGTTGTTGTCCATCAACAACTCTTCAGGACTCTCCAAGGCTTCTTTAACTGCCACTAGGAAACCTACAGACTCCCTACCGTCAATAATTCGGTGATCATAAGACAGAGCAACATACATAATAGGTGCTATGGCTATGGCCCCATCACGGGCAATAGGTCTTTCCACTATATTGTGCATCCCCAAGATTGCACTTTGCGGTGGGTTGATAATTGGCGTGGACAACATGGATCCAAACACCCCGCCATTGGTAATGGTAAAGGTACCCCCTGTCATTTCATCGACCGTAATCTCACCCTCACGAGCTCTTATAGCCAATCTTTTTACTTCCGATTCCACACCCCTGAAGGTTAAATTTTCAGCGTTTCGGATAACAGGTACCATAAGACCTTTTGGCCCGGAAACCGCTATACTGATATCACAGAAATCATAAGAAATCATTTCTTTGCCATCTATCATGGAATTCACGGAAGGATACATTTGTAATGCCCTGATTACGGCTTTTGTAAAAAAGGACATAAACCCTAAACCAACATTGTGCTTGTTCTTAAAGTCTTCCTTGTATTGGTTTCTCAATGCAAAAATGGCCGACATGTCCACTTCGTTAAAAGTGGTCAACATTGCCGTCTCGTTCTTGGCAGCTACCAAACGCTCGGCAACCTTACGTCTCAGCATAGACAATTTGGTTCTACTATCACCCCTGGACCCTCCTGTAGGAGTACCCATTGACGGGATGGCATTAACTGCATCCTCCTTGGTAATACGCCCATCTTTTCCGGTGCCCTTTATGGTTGAGGCATCCAAATCTTTCTCGGCAAGTATTTTCTTGGCAGCTGGTGAAGCTGATCCTGATGCATATGAAGTTTTTTCTGGTTTTACCTCAGTATTCTGCGCTGCTACTTCCTTAACCTCAGGCTTTTTCTCTGCTGGTTTTTCTTCACTCTTGGCAGCCCCTGCAGGTTTGGAAGCGCTAGTGTCTATTAAACATACTACCGCACCTACGGCAACAGCATCTCCCACCTCAGCCTTTAAGGTTATAATGCCACTTTCCTCTGCTGGCAATTCCAATGTAGCCTTGTCCGAATCTACTTCCGCTATTGCTTGATCTTTCTCCACGTAATCACCATCGCTCACCAGCCATTCTGCTATCTCTACCTCTGTAATGGATTCCCCAGGAGAAGGGACTTTCATTTCTAAAATCATGTTTTATAATTTTAATTTGTGTTTTGTCTAAACTCGTTTTTAATTTTAACCTTTATTAAATTTCCCTTTTTGGACATCCTATGGTTTTTCACCGATGAATCCCCAAAATAAAAAATATTATTTATCAGTAGATTCCGGGTTTCTTCCCATATTGTTTTTGTTAATATCAAAAACATAATCTATCACCTGCTGATGGCGACGTTTGGAACGTACTGCACTACCGGCGGCCGGGGAAGCGTAAAATCTTCTTGAGGCCACCCTTAATTTATGCGCCTCGCTAAAATGCATGGTTAAATGCCCCCAAGCGCCCATATTCCTTGGTTCTTCTTGCGCCCAAACCTTATCTTCGACATCTTTGTACTTATCCATAATAGCCTTCAATTTCTCTGTAGGCACCGGAAATAATTGTTCCACTCTCACCAAGGCTACGTCATCCCTATTATTTTCTTCCCTATAAGCCAATAGGTCGTAATAGAATTTACCGGTACAAAATACCAAACTCTTAATTTTGGACACCTCGGCGGTTGCATCATCAATTACCATTTGGAATTCTCCGTTTGCAAATTCCTCAACCGTTGATACGGCCCGGGGATGCCTCAACAAACTTTTTGGTGTAAACACTATTAAGGGCTTTCTGAAATTAACCTTCATTTGCCTTCTCAACAAATGGAACATATTTGCAGGGGTAGTTACATCGGCGATATACATATTATCCCTTGCACATAATTGCAAATAGCGCTCCATACGGGCGGATGAATGTTCCGCACCCTGACCTTCGTACCCGTGTGGCAACAGCATCACCAATCCATTTTGCAATTTCCATTTATCCTCCGCTGCAGATATGTACTGATCTATCATAATTTGGGCACCATTACTAAAATCCCCAAACTGAGCTTCCCAAATCGTTAAAGTATTTGGGCTCGCCATAGCATATCCGTAGTCAAAACCAACTACACCATATTCCGACAAAAGTGAATTATATATTTGAAAAATTCCCTGATTATCGGAAATGTGGTTCAAAAGCATAACTTCCTCCTCACTTTCTTCCACTTTCATTACTGCATGACGATGCGAAAAAGTACCCCTTTCAACATCCTGTCCGGACATACGCACTGCGTAACCTTCTTCCAAAAGAGTGCCATAGGCCAAAAGTTCTCCCATGGCCCAATCCAATGCATCATTCTCAAAAAACATGGCCTTGCGGTCGTTCACCAATTTCTCAACTTTACGCAAGAACTTCTTATTCTTGGGCAACTCGGTCAACACCTTGGCTATGGCCGTAAGTTTCTTTTTATCGTATTTTGTATCTACCGCATCCATCATCTCCCACTCACGTACATGGGTATACCCGCTCCATTCATCGGCCATAAACGGGGTAATTACAGTCTTATCCTCTTTTCTGGAATCTTCCAATTCCTCCTCCAAAGAAGCCTTATACTGTTCTTCCAGTTCTTTCACAAAGTTATCCCCAATGACACCTTCCTTTATTAGTGCTTCAGCATAAATATCCCTTGAATTTTTGTGCTTGGCAATCGCCTTGTAGAGTTTTGGCTGGGTAAAACGCGGTTCATCGCCTTCATTATGCCCATATTTCCTATACCCCAAGAGGTCTAAAAATACGTCTCTTTGAAAACGCATACGAAATTCGAGGGCAAAAAGTGAGGCATGTACAACGGCTTCGGGATCGTCCGAATTAACATGTAGCACCGGACTCAAGGTTACCTTGGCTACGTCCGTACAATATGTAGAACTACGGGCGTCCAAATAATTAGTCGTAAACCCAATTTGATTATTTACAACAATATGAATGGTACCATTGGTTTTATATCCGTCCAAATTTGCCATTTGCACCACTTCATAAACCAATCCCTGACCTGCAATAGCAGCGTCACCATGCACTACAATGGGCAATACTTTGGAAAAATCGTCTTTATAACGAGCATCCTGTTTTGCCCTGGCAATACCTTCAACAACGGCACCAACAGTCTCCAAATGGGAAGGGTTTGGCGCGATGTTCATAATTATTTTCTTTCCATTTTTAGCTTTCCTCTCAGAGGTCCACCCCAAATGGTATTTTACATCCCCGTCAAAAATTTCCTGCTCATAATCCTTACCATCAAACTCGCTAAAGATATCCTTTGCCTTCTTTCCAAATATATTGGTCAGAACACTCAAACGGCCCCTATGTGCCATACCCATAACAAATTGCTCAACACCCATTTCGGCAGCCTTTTCCACTACCGCATCCAATGCAGGTATCAACGATTCATTTCCTTCCAAAGAAAACCTCTTTTGACCTACATATTTGGTATGCAGGAAGCTTTCAAAAGATACCGCCTCATTTAATTTCTTAAGAATATGCTTCTTCCTATCGGCATCGTATTTAGGATGATTGTCATTGACATTCAACCAATTTTGGATCCATTCCACCCTCTCCGGGTTTCTGATATACATATACTCCACACCAATGGCATCACAATAGATGCTTGTCAAATGCTGTATGATTTCACGTAAGGTACTAGGGCCAATTCCCAGAATTTCCCCTGCGGTAAATGTGGTATCCAAATCGCTTGGAGCAAGTCCAAAATTTCCAATCTCCAAAGTCGGAAAGTACTGTCTTCTTTCCCTAACCGGGTTTGTTTTGGTAAACAAATGCCCTCTAGTCCTATACCCATCTATGAGTCGAACTACCTGAAACTCCTTCTGAAGCCTCTCGGGAACCTCAACCTCGTGACCCCCGGCCACGGACAATGGTGCCGTCTGCAAATCATCGACCATCCCGTCCATAGAACTTTCCAAACCAAAGTCGAATCCTTGAAAAAAGGCCCTCCAACTAGGCTCTACACTATCGGGATTTGTTAAATACTTATCGTATAATTCTGCGAAATAAGAAGTATGCGCAGCGTTTAAAAAGGAATATTTATCCATGAAAAAGTCTCTCTGTCTTTTGAACAAAATTTATTCAAAAATACAACATTTAGCATATCTAAGCTTATCTTAGCCCTGAATAATGGAAAATTATTACAATAATTATGATAAATCGCTATTCCTTAAAAAAAAGCTTGGTTTTATGTGTTTTTTTCACGGCATTTTGGGGCTTAGGTTATTCGCAACTAACCCCAAGGAATTCCGATTTCTGGAACCAAGTATATTTTGGAGGCAATTTAGGCATCGGTTTTGGCAACAATTCCTTCAATGCATCCATCTCTCCCAGCGCAATTTACCAAGCTACCGAGCAATTCGGTGTTGGCCTAGGAATTAATTTTAACTATGCCAAATTTCGGGATGCACAATTAGTAGCTTATGGAGGCAGTGTACTATCCCTGTTCAATCCAATTAGGGCGCTACAACTTTCGGCGGAATTGGAACAATTAAGGGTAAATCGAAAACTTGAACTTGACGGAGGCAACCTGGAAGAAAATTATTGGTCACCGGCATTGTTTCTGGGATTAGGTTACGGCAATAGAAATGTAACCATAGGTATACGATACGATGTTTTACACGACACTCAAAAAAGCATTTATGCCAATGCCTTGATGCCTTTTGTGCGGGTATATTTTTAGACTAGGAACCGTATTCGTTTCTGAACCACACTTTTTGCCATTCCCTTTTCAGTATCTCAAAGGTCACCCGTTCCGAAATTTCAACCACATCGGTGGCTTCAATGGCTTTAACCGCTTTCTCGGGGACATCAATAATATATAGCAGGTTTAAATAATCGGTGAATTTCTCCATGATCAAATAATATACTTTTTCATGTACCAACGTTTTTAAATCCTTAGGAGAAATGTTGTCCGGCAATTCTATAAATACATTGGCGAACACAAAATCTTTCTGCAATTGCGATACTAGATTCTGATAGAGACTTTGATCTGTAGCATGCTTTAGAAGTGCCGAAATGTTGGGGAAATTTACAACCATATGCTATTTACGAAATTTTACTTGAAATGGTTTTTAAGAAAGCGCAATAAAGCCAACTTTTTCCATAATTCACCAGTCTTGTCACTATTTTCGACGAAATTATATAGGATAAACGGATTCCCCCCTAAGGTTTCCTGTTTTCAAACAAGACATTTCACGGTTGACTTCAGCTCAAGGATTGGCTAACACAATATCTGTTTCCCCTTCAATAAGTGTAACATGGCAACAATCTGCACCTACAACATAATCCGAATCAACCAATAGCTTATCGTCAACATATCCCTTAAAATTTATTTCAAGTTTCTTATTACTGTATTTTGCAACGTATTTATCGCTGAACAAAGGGTAGTTCCCATTTTTTGCCATCCAGTCATATTCACTACTTGAGGCATCAAGGGTAATATCCTCTCCACTGGAAAGAACAACCACCTTAAAATAGTCCAAGGCCACGGCAACACCTTCCTTATCTTTGACACTTACCGTAATGGTCCTATATTCTTCGGTACAGATTGCCTCCGAACAGTTAGGGGTATCATCCGTACCGTTATCGCTGCAATTTAGCGTTAACAAAAGCGTTATTAAACCAACAAATAATTTCATAAACCCTTTTTATTTTAGGATGCACAGGATTCGGATGGGTTGCTTTCTTCAAGGCTAATTTATCCGAACCGTTGAGTAATCCCCACAAAAAAAGTTGACATTTGTGTAGATATCCTGCCTACACATTGTTAAAATAGATTAGTAGGTTCCGGGAATTTATTTCCTGATTTTTTCCTCCCAGAGCCAGGCCGACTTCATGGCTTCATCCAAAGTAGATTCTGCCTTCCAACCTAAAACCTTGTTTGCCTTGGTGGTATCCGCATAGGCAGAAGTGATATCGCCAGGTCTTCTGTCCACAATTTTATAGTTCAATTTTTTTCCGGAAACTTTTTCGAAGCTTTTAATAACCTCCAAAACGGTACTACCTGTTCCCGTACCTACATTGAAGACTTCATAATTATCCTGGTTCTTGCCGTTCATCAATCTTTCCAAAGCAACTACGTGGGCCTTGGCCAGGTCTACCACATGAATGTAATCTCTAATGCAGGTACCATCCTTGGTAGGGTAATCGTCGCCAAAAACCGAAAGCTGTTTCCTAACGCCCATGCCTGTTTGGGTTATAAACGGCACCAAATTTTGAGGAACACCAATTGGCAATTCCCCAATTTCCCCGCTCGGATGTGCTCCCATTGGATTGAAGTACCTAAGCGCAATAGCATTTATGCCCGGTGTTACCTTACAGGTATCACGAATTATTTCCTCACCCATTTGCTTGGTATTGCCATAGGGTGATTCTGCCGTTTTTACCGGTGCACTTTCGGTTATGGGCATTTTATCGGCTTGACCGTAAACGGTACATGACGAACTAAAGATAAAACTGGATTTGTCCTTTTTAGAAAGTTCCTTGAGCAAGTAAACCAAGGTACCAATATTGTTCTCGTAATACAATAAGGGTTTTTCCACGCTTTCACCAACGGCCTTTGATGCAGCGAAATGAATAACACCGGCAACATCCTGATGTCTTTTAAAAAAATCCTCAACTTTCGACCTTTCTTTAAGATCTATTTTCTCAAAAATTGGTCTCTTCCCCGTAATGGCCACAATACCGTCCAAGACCTTTTCGGTTGAATTGGACAGATCGTCAATAATAATTACTTCATAGCCTTTATTTTGTAATTCTACCGTGGTATGGGAACCTATAAATCCCAGACCTCCCGTTACGAGTATTTTCATTTATTGATTTTTATTTTAAATTTTAGTTTTCATTTTTTTTCAAATTGAATTTGACCACACCAAAGCATTTAACTACTACCCTCCAATAAACTGGTTAATGGTTTCGGTGATAAAATTAATTTGTTCGTCGTCCAGCTCGGTGTGCATTGGCAATGAAATTACCTCCCTGACCAATTGATTGGTTACCGGAAAATCTTTCTCCTGATAACGCTCATCCAAATAAGCCTTCTGTCTATGTAAAGGAATAGGATAATACACCCCACATGGAATTTGTTTTTCCGCCAAATGCTTCACCAATTCATCACGTTGGCCATTTAAAATCCTCAAGGTATATTGGTGGAATACATGACAATCGCAAGTTTCACAAATCTCGTTACAGGCATTGGCCATTTGGGGAACAATAATATTTTTGTTTCCAGCAAATGCTTTGGAATATTTTCTTGCCGCCTCCCTCCTACTGGCATTATAACCATCCAATCGGGACAACTTGGATCGTAAAACCGCTGCCTGAATAGAGTCCAACCTGGAGTTGACGCCCACTACATCATGATGATAACGTTCGTACATCCCATGATTTACAATTCCCCTTAGGGTATGCGCCAATTCATCATCGTTGGTAAAAATAGCTCCACCATCTCCATAACAGCCCAAGTTCTTGGACGGAAAAAATGAGGTTGCCGCCACATGTCCCATAGTTCCGGCTTTCTGCTTTTTACCGTTTTTAAAGGTATAATCGGCCCCAATGGCCTGGGCATTGTCCTCTATAACATATAGGTTGTGCCTTTTAGCAATTTCAAGAACGGCATCCATATTGGCACATTGACCAAAAAGATGTACAGGCACTATCGCCTTGGTTTTAGGAGTAATTGCTTTTTCCAGGGCTACTGGATCTATATTAAAACTATCGGGCTCCACGTCTACCAAGACCGGGGTAAGTTGCAGCAGTGCAATCACCTCTACAGTTGCCGCAAAGGTAAAATCGGCCGTTATTACCTCGTCACCGGGTTTTAAACCAAGTCCCATCATCGCTATTTGAAGGGCATCCGTACCATTGGCACAGGGGATAACGTGCTTCACCCCCAAATAGTCCTCCAATTCCTTTTGAAAGGCATGTACTTCGGGGCCATTAATAAATGCGGATGTTTCCAAAACATTGGAAATGGAGGCATTTACTTCATCCTTTATGACTTCATATTGACCCTTTAGGTCTACCATTTGAATTTTCTTCATTGCATAAAACTTAGATTCCAAACTTGGTTTGGCGCGAACAATATTACAAAAATAAGGATTGGCAGCCAATGGAATTTATATAAAGAAACGTATTTTAGCCCCAAACGAAGATTCTGTGTTTGCCATATATAATTTTGCCGTACAATTATCCGCTCTTTTCCTAAAATTGATTGCTTTGTTCCATCCAAAAATTAAACTTTTCGTAGATGGGCGGAAAGAGGTAATGCCCTATTTACAGAAAAATATTTCACCCGGAGATTCAATAATTTGGGTACACACGGCCTCTTTGGGCGAATTTGAACAAGGCCTTCCCATAATAGAGCAGTTAAAAAAAAATTATCCCACGTACCGAATATTGGTCACCTTTTTTTCGCCTTCAGGCTATGAGGTCAAAAAAAATACTGCCGCCGCCGATATGGTTACCTACCTCCCAATGGACACCAAAAAAAACGCTAAAAAATTCCTGGACCTTGTTAATCCCAAGTTGGTCATTTTTGTCAAGTACGAAATTTGGCCCAATTATTTAAAAACATTAGGCAAACGGAAAATACCTACTATCCTTATCTCGGCTCTTTTCAAGGACAATCAAGTATACTTTAAAAGTTTCGGTAGATTTATGCGCAAGGCCTTGGGCAATTTCACCCATATTTTTGTTCAGGATGCCAAATCAATTGAATTATTGAGCAATATCAACATCAAGAACACCTCTATTAGCGGGGACACCAGATTTGATAGGGTGATAGAAATTCTTGAAAGGGATAATAACCTGGCCTTCATGGAAGATTTTAAAAATGGCGCACAGACGTTGGTCGCCGGTAGCACTTGGCCCGATGACGAGGAGATATTGGTACCTTATATAAATGCTGGTGAATCCTCCTTGAAATTTGTTCTTGCACCGCACAACATAAAACCAGAACACATCAACAAACTTAAGTCCTCCATCAATAAGAAAACAATACTTTATTCGGAATTGGAGAATAAGGATTTATCCACCTACGAAGTTGTTATTATAGACACTATTGGCCTACTGACCAAAATTTACAGTTATGCGGACATTTCCTATGTAGGCGGTGGTTTTGCTACTGGATTGCACAATACTTTGGAACCTGCAGTATACGGTATCCCCGTAATTATTGGGCCAAATTTTAAAGGTTTTAAGGAAGCCGAAGATTTGGTTATCAAAGGCGGAGTATTGATTGTTAAATCGCCAAAAGAATTCTTCACCTTGGCCAACAACCTGCTAAACGACGAGGAGTACCTTAAAAGAACCGGGGATATCAACAGCACTTATGTCTCTGAAAATAAGGGGGCAAGCATCCAAATCATGACATATATACGTACATTACTATGAACACCTATGTACGACTATGCAAAATTCCCGAATTATATACCTGGTTTCCCTGACCACTTTTGTCCTATTCTGTCTTTCATGCAGGGAACCGATGGGAGAACAACAGGGCACTACTCCTCCTGAAAATGCTGTTCCATCGCCTAAAAAGGAAGATATCAAGAAACCAGAACCCTTAAAAGTGGCTCCCAAAACAAAAAATGGACAAAAGCCCAAAACAAGGGATACCCTTAGCCCAAAAATTGCCCTATCTTAAATAGTCTATACATTTGGTTTACTTTTTTTGTTAGCTTTACAAAAATCAACAAACCAAATTATGAATTCCAAAATTCTTCGTATTTCCCTTATTGCCGCTTTGGCTGGGTTTTTATTTGGCTTCGATACTGTAGTCATTTCAGGTGCCGAAAAGAAATTACAACTTTTGTGGAACTCCTCGGAAGCTTTTCACGGAACGGTAGTTATAGGCATGGCTTTGTTTGGGACCGTTATTGGCGCAATTCTGGGTGGAATACCTACCAATAAAATAGGCAGAAAGAACACCCTTATTTGGATAGGTATCCTTTATTCCATCTCCGCCATAGGTTCTGCCTTTGCCAATGACCCCGTTACCTTCGGAATATTCAGGTTTATTGGTGGTTTGGGTGTTGGTGCATCAACAGTGGCGGCCCCGGCCTATATTTCGGAAATTGCTCCGGCAAAAGATCGGGGAAGATTGGTTGGACTTTACCAGTTTATGCTTGTTTTTGGAATCCTTGTGGCCTTCATGTCCAATTACGCCCTGAGCAATGTGGGCGAAAACGATTGGCGCTGGATGGTGGGTGTAGAAGCTTTCCCGGCTATAATCTATACCCTATTTGTTCTTACCGTTCCTAAAAGTCCAAGATGGCTTTTGACCAAAAACAGGACGGAAGAGGCAAAAAAAATACTGTATTCCATAAACCCAGATCTGTCATTGGAAGAATTGGAAGCTGAAATTGCTTACGGGGAAGAAGGTGCCGCAGCCTCCGAAAATATCTTTATGAAGAAATATCGATTTCCCTTGACCTTGGCATTTCTAATCGCATTTTTCAATCAATTCTCTGGGATCAACGCTTTTTTATACTACGCTCCCAGAATATTTGAAGCTGCCGGATTAGGTGAAAGCACAGCCCTGCTGAGTAGCATAGGAATCGGTATCACCAACCTTATCTTTACCCTATTGGGCATATTCCTAATTGACCGCCTAGGTAGAAAGCAATTAATGTATTTTGGCTCTGTAGGTTATATAATTTCATTATCATTGGTAGCTGCTGCTTTTATTTTAAACTGGGAGGGCATGGCAGTTCCTATTTTTCTATTCTTATTTATTGCATCCCATGCCATAGGTCAGGGCGCTGTAATTTGGGTTTTCATCTCCGAGGTATTTCCAAATCACTTAAGAGGCTCCGGTCAGGCGTTTGGCAGTTCTGTACATTGGGTGCTGGCTTGGCTTATACCCTCTTCTATCCCTGCACTTTTTGCCTGGGTAGGCCCTGGGCCTGTTTTTGGTTTCTTCGCTTTTATGATGGTATTGCAATTGCTCTTTGTTATTTTCATGATGCCGGAGACCAAAGGAATTACATTGGAAGAACTGAGCAAAAAACTTAGT
Source organism: Arenibacter sp. S6351L (assembly GCF_023016025.1). Lineage (NCBI taxonomy): Bacteria > Pseudomonadati > Bacteroidota > Flavobacteriia > Flavobacteriales > Flavobacteriaceae > Arenibacter > Arenibacter sp. S6351L. The sequence continues at coordinate 42,735 of NZ_JALKBB010000016.1, forward strand.
AAGTAAGAAAATACCACTTACTGATTATCAGTATTTTATCGAAAATTTTAACAGTACAACGGATAAGTATACTAATTGGTGGTCATTTAACGGATTTGACCCTAAAACACATGATAATTTGAGGATAATTCATTAAATTGTTTTAAAATCTAAATATCATGGAAGATGTTACTTTTGGCACAAGGGTGCTCAATGGATTCCTTAGCCTTATGGTCGTAGTATTGGTTGCCATCCTATTGGCTGTGGTAGTCTGTTTGATTTTAGCGGCTTTTGGTTTCTTTTAATAGGAGCTAATTCTAGCCTTTGAGACTTATACAATTCAGGGTCGTATTCTTTCCCCCAATTATGGCTGGTCCTTATTTTTATTACTTTTGAGTTTGGTCCTATTTGGTACATATTTCCACAATGGACCAAAGCAAGCAATTTAGGTTACTATTCTTTCGCCAAACAAATCCAATATAGGTTTGCCCTGCCCGTCCGGAGTGGTATAAAATGGCCTGCCTTCTATAGTATAATTTGTTTCTGGATCCATACCCAGAGCGTGGTATACGGATTGATGCACTTGATCAATCACCACTGGGTTTTCAATTGAGGAACAGGGCCTTTCATCTGCTGTTTTACCGTACACCAAACCTTTCTTGACTCCACCGCCCCACATGAGAATGGAACTACCATCCGTAAAATGCCTATGCATACCATAGAATTTTTCATCCTCGATAATATCCGGTTGATCAACCTGATCCTGTACGGGTACTCCTGGTCGACCTTCCATAATGGCATCCCTACTAAATTCGCTGGCCAGTATAATCAGCGTTCTATCCAAATGTCCAGACTCGTCCAGATCTTTAATAAGTTGTGCAATAGGCCTATCTATAAGCTCTTTCATTTTCGCCGCGCGGGTATGACCATTTTCATGGGTATCCCAGCCAAGAAATGGTTCATACTCCGTTGAAACACTGATGAACCTACCTCCATTCATGGCCAGTCTTTTTGCCAATAGGCAACCCAGACCAAATCTGCCTGTATTGTAGGTGTCATATACCTCTTTAGGTTCTTGGCTTAAATCGAATACCTTGGCTTCGGGAGAATTTAACAACCGATAGGATTGCTCCATGGAGCGCATCAAGGATTCCCTTTGATAATCACTGCCCCCCTCCATAATCTTGCTCTTATTGGCCAACTCCTTATAAAGCTTATATCGGGCTTCAAATCTTTTTAGTGACATCCCTTGAGGCGGCCTTACACTATCCAAACCTGTGGAAGGGTCGGGTATTAGAAACGGACCATATTCACTTCCCAAAAATCCAGCAGAATGAAATGCCTTGAGCTCCTCGGCTTCCCCAACCGTAAAACGTTGGCCCATGGCAATAAATGGAGGAATAACAGGGTTTACAGGACCTAACTCCTTGGCTATCCACGCACCTATGTGTGGAGCCTGGACCGATTGCGGGGGTTCATAACAGGTATGCCAATGATACTGATGCCGCGTATGCAGGATATGGCCAAGATCTGCAGATTTATAAGAACGGATTATAGCTCCTTTATCCATTACACTTCCAATAGATTCCAATCCCTGCGAAAAATGGAGGCCATCCACAATAGTGGGCACCTTGGGAAAGGTGCTTAAAACCCTTTTGCTTTCTACGCCCTTGGAATAAGGTACAAATGCCTTGGGATCAAAGGTTTCGGTATGGGCCATTCCCCCCGCCATCCACAGTAATATAACGGTATCAGCTTTGGAGGTTATTGCCGGAGCAGATTTACAGGAACTTAAAAAACTGGCAAGGGGAATACTGGTTGTGGCAGCCGAAAGACTGGCCGCGGCCATCTTCTTTACAAAATCCCTACGTGCATTGGTATGTAAATCCTTATTCATTATTCCTTAGTATATAAATTGAAATTCGGGTGAAATAAACATGGACCAAAAAAGATCCTGCAACGCTTCTTCTTTAGCATCCGTTTGCAAGGCATTTAGCATTATTCCCTTTTCCTTATCGGTTGGATTTCTACCCAATGTTTTTTGGTATAGGTTGAGCACTATTTGTTCATCCTTATCTCCATACTTCTTCAGCCATGCCTCTGCCCCTTCCTTTAGTACGCCATTAAAATACTCCCCATTGGTCAACTCCAGTGCCTGTAACAAAGTGGCTTGTTCGTCTCTTGTGGTGGCTACATTTTCCCGAGTAGGCCTGCCCATCACCTTCATAAATGGATGTTGTTTTACCAAACTGGCCCTAGCAAATTCCCGTTCCGTATTTTCAAAAGTGAAATTCACCAACTTGTCCCAGTTACTGGATCCATAATTACGGACACCTTGCCAACTACCATCATCAAATGATAAGCTTACCCAATCGCCATCCGGTTGTTTATCAGTACTTTTCCATTTATCATTGGAAGTGACCAACAATTCCGTCCCATCCCCATATTGGATTTTCATGGCAAACAAGATTCCTGCGGGATTGGCAATGCTCCCCTCATTAATGCCCTCTATAGCCAATATATTTTCACCTTCAATAAGCTTGTCCCCGACCTCTAACCTATCTACTTTTCTCCAATCCGTTCCTTCCGATATTTTTTTGCCATTGAGGTATAGGGCATAGGAATGATCCACGGAAACCAATGCTTTCGCCGACAATATTTCTTTATCATTTAAATTGAAACTATGCCTAAAATACCGCTTTCCCGGTTCGGGCAATACATCACGATCAAACTTAATTTCCCTGTGCCAGACCCGGTTATAGGGCAGACCTTCGTTATTGGGGTCATAAGCCGCCGCATAGTACATGGGAGCCACTACCTGACTAACGGCATCGGAAAATTGCTCTGCACTTAACCGCCTAAGTACGGGACCCTTAAACGCATACCCCTTTTGCAAATCTTCCTGATTTTCCAATCGGGTCGTTTCCAGTTGGTAAGATTTTGACGTCATGATCATTTTCATGAGACCTTTTATATCAAACATAGAATTTACAAAATCGGCGGCCAACCAATCCAATAGATCGGCATTCCATGGTTCATTATCCATTTCGTCTACAGGTTCCACTATCCCTCTTCCCATAAAACGTTTCCAAAATCTGTTGGTAATGGTTCGGTAAAGTCTACCATTTTCGGGCTTCACCATTACCTCTGAGAGCAAGAGCAATCTTTCCTTTACACTCTCTGCCTCTACCGAGCCAAGTTCCGGATATAAAAAATTTACTTCTGCCAGTTTCCCAATGGGCATATCACATCTATTGAGTTCCAAAATGGAATCTGCAAAAATGGAGGCAAACCCGTAGGATTGTTCCAAAGTAAGATTGCTAACAAAACTGTTGTGACAGGAGGCACATTTTACATTCACCCCCATCAAAGACTGACCAATATTTTGGGCGGCCTGCATTTCGGTACGTTGACTGGCATTGACCAAGCCCCGCCATTTAATCCCTTTGATAAATCCTTCCGATTCTTCATTTGGATTTATCAATTCTTTGACCATAACGTCATAAGGCTTATTTTCCATAAGCGACTTGTACAACCAATCCGTAATCTGTTTTCGTCCTCCCGTTATAAATCCTGGTCCACTGTAGTCATTCCTGAGTATATCGTTCCAAAAACTCAACCAATGTTGGGTATAATTATGCTTATCGGCCAACAATTCATCTATGAGCTTAGTCCTCTTCTCCTTATCCCCATCGCTAACAAATTGATCTATTGTAATTGGCTCTGGAAGCAGACCTAGAATATCCAGATAGGCACGCCTTATAAAGGTCCTATCGTCCACTACCTCTGGCCATTTCAACTTTTTTTCCTTAAAATAGGAATCCATTATTTTGTCTATGGGATGGTTCTCCATACTACCCTTTGGTAATTCAGGCTGAGAGAGGGCCAACTCGGCCTCAGGAAAAATCTTTAGTGCCCCATCCGACCATTTTGCGCCATTTTTGATCCACAATTCAATCAACTTTATTTCACTATCCTTCAGTACTTTACCTTTCTTTGGCATTACATCATCATGATCGGGCGGAAGGCTTACCCTTAAGAACATCTCACTCTCTTCCGGCCTGCCCTCGACAATAATAGGACCTGACTTTCCTCCTTGGTAAACACCACGTTTATTGTCCAGTACCAAATCGCCTTTTTGCTTATTTTCACTATGGCATTGATAGCAGTTATGTGCCAAAATTGCCCTAACTCCCAAATTAAGATCTTCCTGCTGCGCTTCGGACAAAGAATCCAGTCCCTTTAATTCCGCCAAAAGTACCGTGGCCTTTCCATCGTCATAAGAATCTTGATTATAGGGCAAGACACTGGTTAAATAATCTTCCCCATGGGTTAGATTTGCTCCCAAATGACCTGCCACGACCAAAACCAAAACTGTTGCAAACAACCCAAATCGATAATATAAATAAGAGTCAAATTTCCCTTTCAGTGTAGTGCGCAACAAGAAACCGGTAACAATGGCCATGACAGCTGTGGCAATACCAGTATTCTGGTGAAATAGAACCAAATCGCCTTCATAATCGTCGTGGGTACGAAGCAACCAACCCAAGACTGCGGCCAACACGGCGAATGCAGCTCCCAAAAAAACCATCCAATTAATTCCCTCCCTGAGGTCTTTTCTTTTTCCACCCAGGGTCAAAAACTCCAGAAATAAGGCAACCACCAACAAGCCTATGGGAAAATGTACTACCAAAGGGTGAAAGCGTCCCAACAGCTGGAATATCCAGTCCCACGAATTAATATCCATAGCAGCAATTTAATCTTTTTCTGTACGCCATTACTATACCAGCTGTGAGGTTTACAGTTCTCATCATAATTTTATGCCCATTACATTTATTTTCCTCTAAGTTAACTAATCGATTTAAAAATGCAATACCAACTTATGCTGTTATTCACAAAAAAAAAGCAACCCTTTTGGGTTGCTTATGTTAATTATTGCCTATATCATTACCATGTCTCAGTGATAAAAACAACTAAGACCAATTTAGGCTGAAAATTTTATTTCTTTGTTTTTTTTATGCTATCAACTTCTTTTCTGAACCTCAATATCATTAAACTATCCAATTGACCACCAATACTGTCCCTCATAGAAGACCAATTCTGGTCATTCATATCCCCGGCATACCGCATTATCTTGTTAAACCTGGCCACATTAAAGCGGTTGGCCTTCCAGGCTGCCTTGGTACTTTCCTGATGTTTTAAATCCTGCAAGTAAATACCGACCCCAAAGCCAACTATGACCAGACCCAATACCAATAACCAACGGGCGGATGTTTTTGACATTATTCCAAATTTAGATTAAAACAATAAATTGTTCCATTTAGATACCATATTTATATTTACGTAAAAATTGGTATCCATGGACCGCTAATTTTAAGAAACTTTCCTATAACCTTAGTATTTTAGTACCAAGTGCTACTATACAAACTTGGAAACTACCAATAACAATACAATAACCGCAAAAGCACCGCTAAAGGTCAATACCAGGTCTATAAAGTTGAATTTCTTTTTCATTCCTTATTTTTATTGTTTTCCATAGTCATCACCATAACACAGGAGAAGTAATTAAATTTGATTGGGTTTTTCCTAGGTTTAAATTTCAATCGTGCAATTAACACACAATTCCAATTATAAAGTTAGCACGGAATGACCATGTTTCAAAATATCAACGTTCAACTCTAACAAACCTCGGATAAAATGTAGTTTTCCTTCAACAATGCAGTAAGAATGATGTGGTCTATCTATATAAAACAAAGAAAAAATATCGGTAATAGTCTCAAATACAGTCGTCAAAATCTGGAGCCATCATTTTTTTAAGGATCAAAAAAAAACAATTTCAAAACCAGAGTTCACTACAAGTTAATAACCACATTGCCTTTTTTGCGGCCAGTGTCCACATAGCTGTGGGCTTTGTCAGCTTCATAAAGGGTGTAGCGCTTATCTATGACCAATTTTAGCTTCCCGGCAATCAAAAGATCCGTGAGCTCATTCAACATTTCCCTAAGCTTTGGTACAGCTAAAAGTCCGGTGGCCCCAAACTTTGCCTTTTTGCTACTAAATTTAGAGGTCCACAGCATTTGAAATAGCAGTGGCATACTTAGCACAGGTGAAAGATACATGCCCTTTTCACTGAGTACTTTTTTGCTTTCAGGGAACGAGCTCTTGCCCACAGTATCAAAAATAATATCGTAACTATTAGCTGTATTAGTAAAATCTACCTTTGAATAATCTATGGCATGATCAGCTCCGAGCGATCTTACCAAGTTAAAATTGGAAGAACTGCAAACCGCGGTAACCTCCGCGCCAAGATTTTTGGCCAATTGCACCGCTGCAGTACCTAGACTTCCCGAAGCCCCATTTATAAGCACTCTTTGTCCATTTTCTACATTGGCCATTTCCTTTAAATAATTCCAAGAAGTCAAAGGCCCGTCACACATACAAGCAAGTTCTTCATGAGCTACATTTTTAGGTCTTTTCGCCACTATACCTTCTTCTGAAATACATAAATATTCCGCATTGGCGCCTCCACCAAATATCGACTCCCCAAAAACTTCATCCCCAACTTGGAAACGTTGGACACTGTCCCCAACGGCTTCGATTGTTCCAGAAAAACCAGTACCCGCTATAGGATACTTGGGTTTTGTTAAACCAATAAAAAGTCTACCGTACCACGGCTTCCCTCTACGCATCATGGTGTCTGCCGTGGTTACACTGGCAGCTTTTACCTTTACCAAAATCTCATTTTCTTTGGGTATGGGCTTTGGAATTTCCTGAAGTTGCAAAACCTTGGGTGAGCCATACTTTGTTGTTATGATCGCTTTCATTTTATCATTTTTTATTATGACAAATGTATCCCACACCCCTATGCCAATCGTTCCGATTTAAGAATCGGAACAAAATGTCTTAACGTACCTAAACTAATAAGCATTGCAATTCTTTTCATCTATAGGATAAATAACGATGCTCTTACTATTGTAATTCCATATGCAGAATAGGGTAGGGTTTTCCTGTGGCATCCAATTCCGACCGACGTACTGTTATAAATCCAACATATTTATAAAATTCAACAGCTTGTTCGTTCTGTTCATTTACATCCACCTTATTTACATTCAATTCATGTATGGAGTAAGTCAATAAACTTTTTCCTATTCCCATTCCCCGGTAAGCCGGATGTACAAATAGCATTTCCAGATGCCGGCCTTCCACTCCCATAAAACCGATTATTTCCTTAACCTCATTCCTAATGCACCTTAATTGTACAGCCTTTAAATATTCGTTCAATATCAACGGCTTAAAATAGGCTATATCCTCTTCCCTTAAAAAGTGGTGTGTGGCTCTTACCGAGGCCTCCCAAACCTCAACCACTACGGGGTATTCGGCCTGGGAAATCGTTTCTATTTTATATGACATAAGTATTAATCTTGAAGAGACCCTAAAAATAGTATTTCTGGGCTATGTATTGGATAAGATTTAAAATGAAGGTCCAATTGCTGTATTCTATTGTAGGACATATGAAACCTTTTTTGAGTTATGCGATTATTGGTTATTCACAGGAAGTATTTAATTCTTGGTATTCGGATATTGAAACATTAGGTATGTTCTGTCCACTTTGGATTTTGATACAGTTTAAATTGGGATTTCTATCTACCTTTAAATCTATTAATTCCTGATTGTTGCCCACATCCAGATCTGTAAGTGAATTGCTTGAAATATAAAGGTGTGTTAAACCGGTATTATGTTCAAGATCAATATTCTGAATTTTATTGTCAGAAATCAATAAGGTTTCCAATTCTACATTTGTACTAAAATCTACAGAAGTCAGCTCATTCGTTGTTAGCAATATATTTTTCAGATTTATAGATCTATTGACATCAAAGGAATGTAATAAGTTGTTGCTTATTTTCAATATTTCAAGAGTTTCATTTTCAATGCTAAATTCTTCCAATTCGTTAAAGGATAGGTTTAATTCTTTTAAGTGAGCCGCTTTGGAAAGTCCGTTAATGGCACTAAGCTGGTTAGACTGCACATCCAATAAAACTAAATTGGGGTTGTTACTGATATCAATGTTGGATATATAGTTGCCAGAAAGAACTAAAGTGTCCAACAAAGTATTATGAGTTAAGTCGATACCCGTTATTTCCTGCTGCGTTGCGGATAGCTTCTTCAGCCCCAAAAAGCCTTCAATTCCGGTCAAATCACTTATTACAGCCTCACTTGAAAAATTTAAATCAAGTACACTCACTTCCGACGCGTCTTTCCTCAACATTCTTTGATTTAGGATTCCGTCCGAATCTATACCCTCTTTTATTAAAATAGCTTCAAAACCAGAATCCGGTATGTCCAGATATTGATTTTCGTAAGAGTCTGTATCATTACGGGAGCATGAGGTAATTAAGATGGTAATGATAATTGCTATCTGAATTGCTGTCCCAACGAAAAAATCTTTATACATTTTTAGGTAAAATTATATTAATTGTAAGGTGTTATAAAACCTATATTAATTCTTAAATTAGAATAGTTTTATTTGAGACAAAGATGTATAAAATGTTAGGGCTGGTCGTTCTAGATTACAAATCGGAACCTTTTAAGCCACTATTTTTTTCCAATAAGCACTGGGGGTTGTACCCATTATCTTTTTAAAATAGGTATTAAAGACGGTCTTGGAGTTAAAGCCGCTATCATATGCCAACGCAAGAATGGTGAGATGTCTTTGGGATTTGTCGGCCACCTTGGCCTTAAAAGCTTCCAGACGGTAGGTGTTAACATAGTCTGCAAAATTTTTCCCATACCCTTCATTTAGCAACTGCGATAAATGATTTGAAGGAATTTCCATCATTTCAGCCAAAATCGGAAGTGTAAGGTTGGGGTCCAAGTAGGGCTCCTCTTCCAACATTAACCGATCCAAGTTTTTCTTGTATACCTTGAGCTGCGTTTTATTGAATAACGATTTTTGATATTTCCTTTTGTTGGTCGAATATTGACTGCCCTCCCCCAAAACTTCCCTCCTAAGCTCTTGAAAACGAGGCATTCCGAAAAAGGGCTTTAGAATTGGTTCAACAAAAATGTAAATCATCATTGGCAATCTTTGGGCAACACCTTTTTCTATTAACCTAATGGTTTCCGGTATCTTACCCAACAATGCATTGCACAGAATAAGCAAGTTTATAGCCCTCCCCATAAAATCGGTTTCCAGGGCTACTTCCAACTTGGCTATTCCCTTTTCGGCCTTATCCATATTGCCTAATACCGCATGGGCCATTGTTGTCCCCCCCAGTCTCATGATATCTTCGGTTTCATTCTGTGGCAATTTCTCAAAAAAGGCCAATCCTTCCTTGCCTTTACCCATCAACAACAGTGACTGTCCCCAATACAATGTGGATGTTTTAAAATCTACTTTGAGTTCTACTCCCTTTTCAAAACACTTTATGGCATCATCATATTTTTCTTCGCAGTAATCTATAAATCCCTTCAAATGATAATTTATGGAAGAGAAAGGATCAAGCTGAAGGGCGGTTTCAATATAGGTTCGGGCCGCACCAAAACTCCCTTCGGCTACCAAAGTGGATGCCATACTCGGGTAATAGTCAACAAGTGGTCCCGCTTCATACACTTTGTTTAAATGCTTATAGGTTTCTGGGAGGTCCCAGTTTTGGATAAAGCTTGCATAGGATAGATGTAATTGACATTCCGGTAAATTTTCGTCTATTTCTATGGCCTTGTCCAGAAAAGGCTGTCCCTTTGAAAAGGCCTCATGTAATGGCACAAAGCCTATTGTACCCAACAGGGTGTAGGCCAGATGCATCCCCAGATGGGCCAATGCAAAATCAGGGTAATCCTCTAGAATTCTTTCTAAAATTGACATCCCTGTTTCAATATCGGATTTGCCCATCTTTAAAATATGATACCTGCCTTTTAAATAGCCTTGGTATATATCAATTGGCACTTCGGGGTCTTGGACCAATTGGCCTTCAATTTCAAAATGTCCTATATGTTCCCGCAACCTTTCGGCAATGAGCAGGCTAATTTCATCCTGAACGGCAAAAACATCGTCCAAGGACCTATCAAAAGTCTCCGACCAAAAATGAAAATCATCCTTTACATCTATCAGCTGTGCAGTTATGCGCATTTTATTGTTGGACAAACGTACACTACCCTCCAAGATGGTAGATACATTAAGTTCCTTTCCTATCCGTGCAATGGGAAGATTAACATTTTTAAAGTGAAAGGAAGAGGTTCTTGAAGTTACTTTTAATCCTTTGATTTTAGCAAGGGCGTTTATGATTTCCTCCGTCATGCCGTCACTAAAATATTCGTTGTCCGTATTGGAACTCATATTTACAAAGGGGAGAACAGCAATAGACTTGGGCTCATTTTCAGGGACCTCCATAAGATCGGAACGACTGGGCACCTGTATTCCTTCATTTTTTACCGCAAATACTTCAACCGGTTTAGCAATATTTTTGAGATTAAAATGGCCCAAGGACAAGGTGGGAATATGTGGATGATTTTTAAGCTCATCATTTAGTTTCCCTGATAACAAAATTGAACCTGCAATTCCCAGACTCTCTATACGGGAAGCCATATTTACTCCGTCCCCATAAACTTCCGTTCCATCAAAAACAATATCTCCCAGGTGCAACCCTACGCGAAGCGGCACCGCGTTTTCCTTTTGCAAGGCCTTTTGTATAGCTATGGCGCATTCCACTGCCTCCAACCCACTGGAAAAAACGCTCAGGGTTCCGTCGCCATAATATTGTAGGATATCCCCATTATGAAGTTTATGATTTTTTTCGAACTCCTGTCTATGACGGGCACGCATTTCCGCTGCGGCATTTTCATCCCTCTGCATCAGAGCAGTGTAGCCAACAATATCGGTAAACATTATGACTGCAATACGGCGGTTTTTATTGCTTGGCATTAGTTTTTGGTCTTAGATTTTATTGCTTATAAAGACAACTCATTTCAAAAGTACAATAATTTGCAATAAACCATTTTAAGGGACAATATCAAAAAAGACATTAACTTTACGATGGTTTTCCAAGAGTTTATTTTTCTGTATGCCCTTAAAATTACCTACCAAAGTTAAAAGAAACCTTTCCCGAATAATCCCGTTCGGAATTATTTGGCTAGTATCTGGTTGGGTATTTTGGATCGTGGAGCAAGCCGCAGCGGGCAACTCCGATCAGGACCAATCCTCCAGGATTGCCATGAATTTTGAGGTATTCCTCTTTTCCAGCGCTGCCCTCATGATTGTTGGACTGCTCATTGGGACCATAGAACTCCTATATCTAAACCAAGTTTTTTCAAAAAAAAGTTTTACCAAGAAGATCGTATACAAAACCATATTTTACATTTTGTTGCTGTTGATCATTACTTCCATCACCTATCCTATAGCCAAGAGTTTGGAATTGAACACTTCTATTTTTGATAAACGCGTTTGGGATATTTTTTGGGAATACTGGACCAGCATCACCCATTTAAGTACGGACATACAGCTGGCTACCTCCCTTTTAATATCCCTATTTTACTCCGAGATAAGCGAGAATATTGGGCATGGGGTATTAATGAATTTCTTTACAGGAAAGTATCACACTCCAACTGAAGAATTAAGGATATTTATGTTCTCCGATATGAAATCTTCCACCGCAATAGCGGAGCAATTGGGCCACATTAAATATTTTGAATTGTTAAAAGAGTATTACTCTGATTTTTCCGAAGCTATAATTAAACATTCAGGGGAAATATACCAATATGTGGGGGACGAAATCATTATCTCATGGAAATATGAGGCCGGTATTGTAAACAACAATTGTATCAAATGTTTTTTTGCCATGAAAAAGGACCTTCACAAAAGGGCAGAATGGTATTCCTCCAACTACGGCATTACACCTACCTTTAAAGCGGGATTTCACTATGGCAAGGTAACCACAGGGGAAATAGGTGAGCTGAAAAAGGAAATTATATTCACGGGCGACGTCCTCAATACCACCGCTAGAATTCAGGGGCTCTGCAACCCATTAAATGTAGACATCCTAATTTCCGGGGATTTGTACCAAAGCCTACCCCTTGAACCGGAATTCAAAATACAATCCTTGGGCAAAAACGAACTGAAAGGAAAAGAGCAAAACATGGAATTGTTCACTATAACAGATTAAGAACAGCACAACATTAGCAGCTAATAAATATTACTCTAAATTTTGGCAGCTTTATCATTTATGTGCCCCATATTTTCTTATCCATGCTACAAACCAACTAATCCAACGGTAGAAATGTTAAGCCTATAAAAAGCAAATTAGTACCCATATGAACAAATAAAGGATATTTAAACCCAAAGCTGAGTCGAGTATATCCGGCAATGGTGGCACTAAACAACTGGGGTAAGGTTATAATGGGAAGTAACAGTACATTGGTCAGGTTCAATGCAAAATTAAAAATATGCAACCAGGCAAACAGCACACAGGAAAGGTAATAAATCCACCTAATATTATTCTCCCATAAAACAGCTAGCTTTTGGGCGATTTTTTTTCTATACATTAAGGCATATGCAATTACACCAAGAAACAGGGACAGCAACACCCGGGTATAAAAAGTTTCATCCACTAGGCTCAGGTTGGTTTTGTATATGGCTTTTGTAAGCAAGTAATAAGATAGTGACACAAAAGTAAGAGCTGCATATAGCGGTCTAAACTTTAGACTTAACCTAAAGCACACCTCTTCATAAAGGGGTAGAATTACACCCCCCATCAACAGGTACACTAAAGGAGTAAACCTATTCGCCATATTGGCATCCGTGATATTTTTTGGCTCATAAAAAATAGCCAATACATTCGCGACCAATAGAGAAAAGACCAGTTTAATAAGGAACAATCCCAAGGTGTCGTAAATTTTATTCCTGACAGTTAGATCTTTCAAGGTTAGATACCGTGGTTGAAATATAAACCGTGTTAATTCCTTTATCAATCTCAAATAAAATTTAGGTCGTACAAAAGGATAATTCATAAGGTATATTTTTAGTGTTCCGCACTATTTTACAAGTGCAAGTTAGCCAGCTATATACCCTTAAAAGTTCCGATTATCACTAAAAGGTTCTGATTTTCAATTATGTCTTGATTTCCATAAACAGTTCCTGGATATAACCCTTTCCGAGCCAATAAAAACGGGATACTTTTAGATTAAAATTTGTATTTTAGATTTCATTTTTTCGATTTAACAAACAACCCCGGCCAGCGAGTGCAAACCTCTTTTAATCCGAAGTCTATTGCTGTACTACCTTTTTTAAACATTGGAAGGGAAGAAAACGAGTACTTTTCGGACGGAATTACGGAGGAAATCATCAATGCGCTGACCAAAGTCCGGGATCTAAAGGTAACTGCAAGAACATCTTCCTTTTACTACAAGCAAAGAAATATGGATGCCCGTCTCATAGGCAATGAGCTTGGAGTTGAAACATTGCTTGAAGGAAGTGCAAGGATTGTAAATGATCGGGTAAGGATTACCGCGCAATTGATACGTACGGATACCGGTTTTCATATCTGGTCCGAGAATTTTGACCGCCACCTTTCCGATATATTTGAACTACAAGATGAGATTAGCTTGCTCATTGCCGACAAGATTCGGGAGAACTTTGGGCACTTTGATGTGCAGGAACATTTAATCGAAGCCCCTACCAAAAATATTGAAGCATACAAGCATCTTCTAAAGGGCCGTGAATTGCGCATGCGCTGGAACGCCCATGATGTCAGGGATGCCATCCCCTATTTTGAACAGAGTATAACACTGGACCCGAGCTACGCCGACGCCCATTTTGAAAAAGGTTGGTGCTTGGGAATGCTGGCCAGTTGGGGCTATGTGAAAAAGGATGAAGGACTCCTGGAAGCCAATCGGCACATTGATACGGGGCTGCAATCGAATCCCAACTCCGCCATGGGACATTATGTTAAGGGCACCATAAGTTTTTGGGGCTATTGGAACTATAAGGATGCCTTTGAGCATTTACAATTGTCCCTTGAAATAAACCCTAATTCCTCGGAAGTACGTGATGCTATGGCAGACGGCTTCTCTGCATTGGGAATGATAGACGAAGCCTTGGCCAATAACGAAATGGCACTGCGTATTAACCCCCTATCCGCCAACCTATATTTCACCCAGGGCAACATGATCTATTTTAAAAGGAACTACAAAGATGCCATTGTTCTTTTTGACAAGGCTTTATCATTAAATCCACATTTACCGTTGGCATTGGAAATGAAGGCTGCATCCCTAATTTTGGACCGGCAGCCAGATGTATTGGCAGCGTTTGTAGAAAACACCCCGCAGTTGGAGCGACCCAATACGTACAGGGCTATTTACGACCTTATGCACCAGGAAAATGTTTTTAATATTCCCAAAAAAGAGGTCGAAAAAGAGTTTCAGGAAGCCTCTGCAGTAAGTCTTCGTGCTTGGGACCTATATTACGAGGTTTATAATGGCAATCATGAAATTGCCCTGGACATGCTTGATAATCGAATAAAAGAGAGGTCTGGACAATTGTTCAATTTTAAAAACGATCCCTTTTTGGAACCTTTACGTGCATACAGGCAATATAAGGATATAGAGGATTCGGTATTTCAAATCCTGGATTTGCCAGAATTTATTTTGGAGCCCAAAAGCCCCGTAGCTTCATCCCCTTTTGACAGTGGTCAAATTGAGCATTATTCCGAGGTCTTGGAACTACTTATGCACCAAGAAAAGCTATTTATTGACCCAGAACTAAACTTAAAACAACTGGCCGCCAATGTGGGGCTGCACCCCAACAAACTTTCATGGCTGTTGAACAACCATTTCGGAAAAAATTTCAACGATTTTATAAATCAATTCCGGATAAAAGAGTTTCAACAAATGGCCATAGACCCTGCCAATAAAAACCTGACCCTACTTGGCCTGGCCTACGACAGTGGTTTCAATTCCAAAACCGTCTTCAATACCTTCTTTAAAAAAGAAACCGGCATGACCCCTAAGCAATGGGTAAAACAGAGGATGCCCTAAATTTCGAGTACAGATTAAAAAGATAAGGGTACCTGGAAAAACACTACTCTTACAATACCACTTTTAACGGAAGCGAAATAAACAAGTTCCAAATTTTACCCAAATAGTTCGGAATCATAAGTACGGGCGTTTGGCACCCACTACATTTTCATCTTTGCCCCACAATTAATCTTTAAAACAATCACAAAGATGAAAAAGCAATTAGTAGTCATCATTACAATGGGCTTATTTATAATAAAAACCACGGCCCAAGAGACTTTTATGGATGTAGTGATCAACTATACCCCAACAAGTCTTAATTATGGGGACAACAACAAAGAACTTAAGGATTTCAAAAAGGGGTATTGGGGCCTTCAGGCCGGAGCCTCATTCCAAGCTGGAATCAGTGAGTACTTCTCTTTGGTACCGGAGCTGTACTTTGTAATGAAAGGAGGACGTTTGGAAAATAATAACCCCCTTACCGGCCAGGAAACCAAGATCAGGTTCAACACCCTGGATCTACCAGTGATGGCTCGTTTGCATCTGTGCAACCTATATGTAAACGCGGGACCGGTAATTAGCTATAACATCAGCGGTCGATTAAAAACCGAGAGCAATGAACTCCTGCCCGGAGGTAAGTCCAAAATGGAATTCGGTTCGGAACTGGGTACCTATAGTCGCTGGGATGCCGGCTTACAATTTGGTATGGGCTATGAGTTCAAGTTTAAAAAATCGAGACTCCTACTGGATCTACGCTACCATTATGGCATGGTGGACATAGGCAACGGGGCCGACATGTATAACCGCTATTTTAATATGAATATCCTGCTTTCCAAAAAATGGAAAAAAAATCCATTAGAAAAGAAAAAGAGCCGGGACCTTGTCTTTTGGGAGGCATATGATGAGCAATTGGCCAATCCGTTGAAATAAAATTAGTGCTATTTATTCGTCATCAATCCTACACAAAATCTTTTAATACTTCCCACTATGTTAAACAATAAAAGGATGGCCCTAATTGCGGGGACACTTTACCTTACGGTTATCATCTGCGGCATTTTCGCCGAAAAATATGTCCGGTTCACATTGGTAAATTTAACCAATGCCGCCGAAACCGTAAGGAACATCAAGGACAATGAAATGCTCTTCCGAATGGGTTTTGTTGCAGATCTAATAATGCAATTAGCTTATTTTCTGCTGCCCATGGCATTGTACCAATTGTTCAAAAAAACAAGTCGTGCTATGGCCGGTCTTATGGTCCTGAGCGTAACGGTGGCCGTAGCCATTATGTGCATCAATATGCTTAACCATTATGCCCCCTTGCTGTTATTGAATCCAAATGGGTATAGTGCATCATACGGTGCAGAACAGATTAATAGTTCCGTTCTGTTCTATTTGGAGATGCATAATAAAGGATATCACATTGCCCAGTTGTTTTTTGGACTTTGGCTGCTACCACTAGGCTATTTGGTTTTTAAATCGGATAGGTTTCCCAAAATTATAGGGATATTCTTGATCGTAGGCTGTTTTAGCTATCTATTGGATTTCATGTTCTATTTTCTTCTTCCCGAAAAAAGCAGCGCTTTATCCGAATATATAACCGCTCCGGCCGACCTTGGAGAATTTTCCCTATGCTTATATCTATTGATCCAGGGTGCAAAAGGAACCAAAGTAAACAACCAAAAGAAGTCCTGAATAATAATCCAGAACGAATGGCAAGAAGCGGTACCGCATCTTTGCCAAGTAAAAAAATATAAATCTAAAAAATCATAGTATAATGACAACTTTATCCAGAATCCTACTACTATCAATTCTAAGTTTAATCCTTTCGTTAACATCCTGCTCCACTAATGATATCGAAGCAACCACTCCAGAACCTTCCTCAATTAAAAACGCGGCCGATTTAAATGCTTACCTAGGGGAACTAGTACAAACTTCCTCTATGCCCGGATTGGCCATCAGTATAGTAAAAGGCAATAGTATTGTTTATCAGGAGTCCTTTGGCTATGCTAATATTCAGAATCAGGTAGCCTACACCAATGAAACCATAAATTCTATTGCTTCCGTAAGCAAGACCTTCGTAGGAACTGCAGTGGCCAAGGCCATTGAACAGGGGTATTTCACCTTGGAAACCGATATAAAGGATATCTTGCCGATCCAACTTATTAATCCTAAACAACCGGATGGGATCATCAAAATAAAACACTTGGTTACCCATACCTCCGGTCTATTGGATACCCCAGAGGTTTATTTGGCCCACAATTACCATATTATACCTGGTGAGGATATTGCCACTGCCGGTGCCGGCCTCCTAATGGACGAAGTTGGAATAGAACAAAGAGAAACTTTTACCTTGGAAGAATTTCTGGCTAACTATTTCCTGGAAGATGGTGATCTTTACAGTTTGGATAATTTTGCCGACACGCCTCCAGGAAGTACCTGGAACTACTCCAATTTGGCTACCGGCCTAACCGGGTATATCATTGAAACGGCAACGGGACAATCCTTTGATGATTATGTAAAAGAAAATATTTTGCAACCTCTGCAAATGAATGCTTCCACTTATAATATTTCGGAAATCAATACCCACGAAATGGCCACGCGATATATAAATGAGGACACCCCGCTACCAGTTTACGCCAATGATTCCTATCCAGAGGGAAGCATGTATACCACCAATAAAGACATGGGAAAGTATCTTTTGGATATGGCAAAGGGTATTAAAGGGGAATCCACGGTCTTATTTTCCAAAGACTCCTATGGACTCCTCTTTGCCCCTCAATTGGCTGCAGGGACAGTGCCTCAGGATTTTGCAGAAAACCATGGGTTATTCTGGTATTTCCAAGATGGAAAGGCCTTACATGGAGGTAACAGTTTTGGGATCTCCACACATATGGAAATAGATCAAAATGGTAATTCAGGATATGTTTTGATGACCAATATGGATGCCTCCTTCAGCGGCAACATACAAGATTACATTGCCGTTAAAGAAAAAGTAACCACAGCCATAACCGAGTTTTTGGATTCCATTGAATAAGTTAAGGCCGCCATTGTCATTATTTTAAAAAAAACAAATACCCTTGACTAACCTGAAGTAGTCTTTATAAATGGACACGTTTTGGACAACGATCAACAGGAGGCATTCTTAGAAAATGCTAACCTTAGAAACAATTACTGGGCTACGATTATTTGGCTGTCGGAAGGGATTCCATTCCAATAAAATGGCATCTGGCAAATAGTTCCAAATCATAATTTGGAACGACCCGTCATGAGTTACCTATTACTTTTAATCTATAAATTATTATAGTGAACCCGATAGTCACGGACTATGAACTTTGAAAATATAAAAATGCAACACTACGAAATAAAAAAAACGATCCTATTGGCGGGAGCCACCGGATATTTGGGAAATTATATTACCAAGGAATTGATTTCCAGAAATATTGACACAAAAATTATAGTAAGAAAACCGGGCAAGATAATTGACATGGCCTTAAAACTGGCAGAGATTATCCAAGCCGAAGTTACACGCCCGGAAACATTAAGGGGGCATTTCCACGGGGTGGATACCGTTATTTCCACAGTAGGAATTACTCGCCAAAAAGACGGACTCACCTACATGGACGTAGATTATGGGGCCAATATGAACCTGTTGGAAGAAGCAAAAAGGGCAGGCGTAAAAAAGTTTATTTACGTATCCGTGATTAATGGACAACTACACAGAAACCTAAAATTGGTGGAAGCCAAGGAAGCCTTTGTAGATCAACTTATGGCATCGGGGCTAGACTACGCCATAATACGTCCCAATGGTTTCTTTTCCGATATGTGCGACTTTCTAAAGATGGCGGAAAAAGGAAGTGTTTATATTTTCGGGAAAGGAAAAAAGAAGTTCAACCCCATACATGGTGCCGATCTGGCCCAGGTTTGTGTTGATGCCATTAATTCCAACAAGAAGGAGATTGCGGTGGGCGGACCCGATATCCTCACCCATTACGAAGTTGCAGAAATGGCTCTTTTAACCGCCGGAAAGCCCATCAATATTATTCATGTACCCCATTGGTTGCGAAAATCCATACTATGGATTATGAGGACTTTTACCTCCTCCAAGACCTATGGTCCGATCGAATTTTTCCTCACCCTTATGGCAGAAGATGCCATAGCACCTAGGTACGGCAGTCACAGATTACCCCTCTTCTTTCAGAACGAAATGGATACTATAAAAAAAAGAACAAATGCGTAATTATCAATTTTGGGGACTATCGTCGTTGTCACAGCCATATGCATATGCCTAATGTTAGATCTACATCAGACAAAAACCATTAGGGATTACCTCCATTATTTGTACTTTAGTCTTTGGCAAGTATAATTCCAATTTTAATTTATGTCCTTAGGCTTAGTTTATGTATTTCCTCATGGTCAGATATCCTAGGCAAAGCCGCCTCCCAAAATTATAATTTATAGATTATTGGCAATTACTTCAATTAGCTTAATCTGGGTTAAATTTTTTTTAAAAATTTAAAAAATATCGACCCTTTGCACTACATTTAGCGCTGCTTTAGGCATATCTTTCAGTTATTTACCAAATTTAAAGTCCTATGAACGCACCTGATAAAAACAATCCGTTTCCCTTAGAAAATTACGATCGACTTTGTTTTTTAAAGAACATTGTAAAGAACCCCAATATACTTGTTGGCGACTATACCTATTACGATGATTTTGAGGATGTGGCCAATTTTGAGAAAAATGTAAAATATCATTTCGACTTTGTAGGAGACAAGCTCATTATTGGAAAGTTTTGTATGATTGCCTCCGATGTGACCTTTATCATGAATGGGGCCAATCATTTAAGCAGTTCCATATCTTCCTATCCATTCGCCATTTTCGGTAAGGCTTGGAGCCACGCCATGGACGGTAAGGGCTATCCTTCAAAAGGCGATACAATAATCGGCAATGACGTTTGGATTGGTTATAATGCCACCATAATGCCGGGAATTACAATTGGCGATGGGGCCATAATTGCCAGTAATACCACGGTGACTAAAGATGTAGAACCCTATAGTATTGTGGGTGGCAATCCTGGTCAGTTGATCCGAAAACGTTTTTCAGAAGCTGATATTGTGAAATTATTGGAGCTAAAATGGTGGGATTGGCCTATTGAAAAGATTACAGCCAATGTAGAAAAACTTACAGATTCCCTTTTAGGTGAATTGGCATAAATGCACCTGTGCATCCGAGGTTGAGCAACGTATTAATACAAGTAATATATACTTATAATTTTAAAACCTAATTTTGCAGCGTCAATTTAATTTTAATAAATATGATACGTCTGCTTTTATTGGTTGGCCTAATAGTTTGTACTGCCACAAATCCAATTGCACCCAACACATCAAAATATTTTGATATAGTACTAAAGGATAAAATAGTCGGTACTTTAAAAGTGAGTCAAAACACCAAGGACTCAACAATCTATTATCATAGTTCAACGGTTATAAAAACCAGGCTCATCAAAGACATTGAAGTAGATTATAAATATGATGTTACCTTTAATGATATGGTGCTAAAAAAAGCCAATGTCCAAATTACAGTAAATGATAAGCCACATTCCAAAACAACTACACTATGGAAAAATGGGTATTATCAGATTACCAAAAACAACAATGAGGAAAACACCCTTACGGAACCAATCGACTACACCACCATACTATTGTATTTTCAAGAACCTGTTGATATAGATCGTTGTTATTCCGAACAGGACGGGAGTGTAAACCATATTGTAGCTCTTGGAAACCATACTTATAAAAAAATTAATTCACAGGGAAAGGAGAATACCTATTATTACAATAATGGAATTTTAAAAAAAGCGGTTATCGATGGCGGAATTGTAAGTTTTGATATGATTGCAAGGGAATAGATCATTATTATTTTGGTTACAGTATTTTCTACTTGTCCAAACTTATAAACAAAAAAACTCCTCATTTCTGAAGAGCTATTACTCAGTACAGGTCCTTCGGCGTAACTTGTATTGCGCGCAGTCGAAATGCTCAGGATAAACTCCGAGACTTCCCGCCCATGGCGGGACAGGCTTCTCGTCTCTCCTACCTCAAAACCATAGACCACAAAAAAAGCTCCTCATTTCTGAAGAGCTTTTTACTCAGTACAGGCGGAGAGACTCGAACTCTCACACCTCACGGCACTAGATCCTAAGTTTGCTAATTATTAAATCAAATTGCAACAAAAAAAACCAAACTATTTCATTTTCAGTGTATTATACTGAATGTAATAAAATTTAATATCATTTAATATCAAATGATATCGCCAAATGTTGTACCTATGTTGTACCTGAAATTTTATTATCTTTAAAAATAGAGATTCTAAAATGGCATCATTAGCGACAATAACTTTAAGAAAAAAACCTAATAAAAGAGGGTTATTTCCCTTATCTATTAGGGTTACTAAAAATCGCAAATCCAGTTATATTTACCTTGGGCACTACTTAGACCTAAAATATTGGGACGAGAACAGAAAATGCGTTAGAAAATCACATCCGAACGCAGTTTACTTAAACAACCTCATTGCTACAAAGTTGGCCGAAACCAGCAAGATTTTGCTAAAATTGCAGACCAATAATAGTGATATCACACCACTACAAATTAAAGATGAAATAATTTATAAAGATAAGGGAAAATCATTTTTCGAGATTGCCGATATGCATTTAAAAGAATCTATTGCCAATAAAAAATTCTCCAGAATATCTGTAGAAAGGGCATATATCAATCACCTTAAAAGATATTCAAAATCCAAGGCATTAATCTTTCAAGATATTGACGAGAAATTTTTGAAAGATTATAAAACACATCTAATAATCGACAAATCACTTTCCGAACGTACTGTAGTTAATCATTTTGTATTTATAAGACTTATTTTCAATAGGGCCATCCGAAATGGAATTGTGGATAGAAAGTTCTATCCATTCGGTATAGGAAAGATCATCATCAAATTTCCAGAATCTAGAAAAATAGGATTGACCATAGACGAGATTCTTGCTATTGAAAATTTGGACAATTTAAGCCCGGAAGAGGAACATGCAAGAAACGTATGGTTATTTAGTTTCTATTTAGCAGGTATACGGATAGGAGACGTATTAAAAATACGATGGAGCGATATCTACGACGGTCGATTGCATTATACGATGAGTAAAAATTCCAAAATAGTTTCCCTAAAGCTTCCGGAAAAGATCCAACCTATTTTGGAGACTTACCTAAAATATAAAGATGGTGCAGATGACTTTGTTTTTCCTGAGCTTAAAGTTTCAGACCCTAAGAACCCCGAAGACATTTATATCAAAATTAAGACGGCCAATAAACGCCTTAACAGGCAATTAACCAATATTGCTTCTCACGCAAAAATCAGTAAAAAACTTACTATGCACATAGCTAGACATAGTTTTGGTCAAATTGCTGGCGATACAGTACCCGTGCAACTATTACAAAAATTATATAGACACTCATCTGTAACAACAACAATGATGTATCAATCCAGCTTTATAAGTACCGAAACGGATAGAGCCCTTGAAAATATTGTGAATTTTTGATTCAACTACCTGAAATAGCGACACAGCTCTATATTGGTGGGATGTGATATGTAACAGATACTAGGCTAACTTTGTTTGGTCACAATCTTACTTTAAGAATCTTACCAAATCCCTTCCACCATATAGTACCCGAACAATTCTAATATGATTCTCTAATATTCTATAGAATATTATGTGGGAAACGTAAGGGAGGCTAAATAGTCCTTCCTTAATTTCATTCCGTTTTTTGCCAATACCTGGGTTTTCTGCCAAGAGCACAAAGTATTCTTCCATTTGAATTAAATAAGATATCGCTTGGGCCTTGCCAAATTTGTATTCTCCAAATTCAAAGATTTCCTCGATGTCGTTTTCTGCCTCTTGCGCAAGAACGTATTTGGACATTAGGCTTTTCTTTTTGAAGCTATAATTTCTTGCATGGATCTTTGGCTATCAGGACCGTCCCAACCTTTCTCGATTTCCTTTCTTAAATCTCGAATTACTTTTTCCCGATATATGCTATGAAGTCTTAGGGCGTCCCTAATAACCTCACTGTTGTTTTGGTATTCCCCGGATTGAACCTGTTCAGAGATATACTCCTCTTGCTTCTTTGTGAAACTAATATTCATGACTTATATTTTTTAAAAGTAAAGATAATAAATTTATCCATATGTGTCAAATATGGATAATACAGTTTTTGATTTCACATTGATTTAATGGTGCTAAACTTCCCAAATCTTACAAAAACTTTGCGCATGGATCCTGATTCGATTTTATAGCGTTCCGGGGGATAAGCGTTAAATAAAATCGAATTAGGGCGCAACCTACTTTTGACCTGGCTTTACTTCTTTTCTGGACCATATCAAAAAGTCCTTGTAGATATCGGGATGCTCTTTAAAATAGCTATTCAGTTCCGTTGGATTGGCTGCTTTTCCCTGTTCGAAAGCCTTCTCCTTTTCTTCTTCGAACTGTACCACCTGGTAGCCCAAATAGCCCGAAATGGATAAAGAAATAATTAATATCAAACTGACCATGAACAATAGCCATTCAGGGATGATCTGCGACTTTTTCAACTGCTCCCCTATTTGGTTGGTTCTTGTATCCTGCCCTTGGAAATGATGTTCCTGCGTTCTCTTGAGTACCTCCAGTTCATTTCTTATTAGGGAAATATCCTGTACCGTTTCCGAACTGGTCAATTCCTTGCTTAGCAGTTCCAGTTTCACCAACATCTGTTTCATTTCTTCCAGTTCGTCCGTCAATAGTTCCGTAATCTCGTCCAACTTTGCCATATTATTTTCGTTTTATTATTAGTATCCTATCTCGAATCCCGCACTTTTTTGGATTGCCTGTTTGATGGCCTGTTTTGCCAACTTTAGAGCGATATTCCCACTGAGCTGAGTGGCCCTTCCCATTAGGCTGACTGTATTGACCTTGTTCTTGACGAAGCCCTTACCTGCCTGTTCCCCTATCCCCATCAACAATCTACTGCCCGACATGGAACGGTGCACCTCGCTCCCCTTTAGGCTGTGTCCCTTAAATTCAAACCGAAATCCCTGTAATCGGTTCGACTTGTTGATACTGGGAACAACATTTATATCCTTTTCTCCCATTAATCTGATGTACCGGTCCAGGTCCTGGGGGCGGTGTTCGGCCATGACCTTTTCATGGACCTGTTTGATCTCAAATCGTATAAGTTTGATCCGGTCCAATTTTTCCTGTTGCACCTCCCTTGCCGTGGTCAGCCCCATTTCCTTGGCAACATTTTCCGCAGCCTGCTGGCTCCTCTTTCCGATAAAACTGTCGTTATAGGCCCTACCGTTAAAATCGATGCGGTTTACGTACAAATGGACATGGGTATGTTGTTGGTCCCTGTGTACAAAGCCGATGGCCTGGTGCTCCTGTAGTTTCATTTCCTTGAGGAACTTTTCAGTTATCTCGCCAAGCCCTTTGGAATCAAGTTCCTTTCCATCCTCTATGGTAGGGCTGAGGACAAAGCTCAGGGTATTGTTGGTGCACCTGGTATTCTGATCTTGGATGATCTTGAATTCCGCCGTAATCTCCTTTGGAGTTTCCCCAGCCAGATGTTTGGAATAAACTACCTCCGCATCCTTTTCCTGGTTCCAGCCATATTGCATGGAAGCCCTGGTGTGCGATATCGATTTTCCCTTGCCTATCATTTTTTGAAATTTTTGAGGTGGTCCCGTATTTCCTCGGCCAGCTTTGTGACCTCTTCCGCCAGTTTGGGATTTCGTTTTCGGAACATGTTCCCGATCAGCTTAAAGTTTGTTGCATACTGGATCAGCATCTTATAGATGTCTATCTGTTCCTCCGTCAAGCGTTCGATGATCCTGTCCCCGAAAGCAGCACGACGGCAATATTCGCTTACGCTCAGACCGCTCTTTTTGGCCTTGATCCTTAGCAGTTTCTTCTCGAATAGGGAACAGCGGAATTTGATATAGGTCCTTTTCATTTTTTGTTTCTTTGCAACCATCGGGAGCAAAGCAAGATCGTCTTTGTGGCAACAAAGACACATCTTGAATTCCTTCCCCGACGGGTCATAGTTTTTTGGACATCAACCATGCGTTCACATCCTTAAAATCCTTGTACAAGTTTGACATGTCCCTGCATTTTGGGCTCTGTTCCATCAATAATTTTGTGGCACTTTTCCCTGCTTTGTCATTGTCCAGATAGAGTGCTATGGATTGATAGCGCTTAATTACTCCGGGTATTTTTTCCACAAATGCCAGGGAGTTCAATATCAACAAGTCATTCTTTTCCATTAGGTTTTTATCCCGTTCCAACAGGCTCAACATGTCGAACATGCCCTCTGTAACTATCAATCTGCGGTTACCGTTCTTTATGTAGGTGATGTCCTTTGGGGAGCTGGAGTTCTTATAGTATTTGTTCCGAAGCTCCCAACCTCCTGAATCATTCTTCAATCCGATGGCGAAAAAGTTTCTGCCCCGAAGGATGTAATGGACCTCCTGGCAAAGTTTGGCTGCCGTGGAAACAGGGATTTTGCGTGAGTTAAGATAACCGATCAATCCAAAATGTCCAATGGGTCGTGCGTAGCGGACCCGGATACCGCTTGCATTTTGTTCGGGAATTAATGGCCGCTGCTGAAAAGAAAAAGAGATCTGGCCGTTCTCCAACCAATCCAAGGTTTCCTTAACCGATGATCCGTTTATAATACAGACCAGGTCGATCACATTGCCCCCTCTCCCGGCCCCATGATCGTACCATCTATTGAGTTCCTTGGACACCTTGAAAGAGGCTTGATCCTCCGGCCTGAAAGGACTTAGGAACCAAGCTTCTTTTTCCGTCGATCTGGCAGGAAAGTGCCCGAGTTTTGCCAGCGCCTTCTCGATGGGAAAGGCTCGGGCTGTTTCACACCTCGTCCTAAATGTTCTCTTTTTGTGCATTTCTTGTCTTTTGGTCCCATTTCCCATCATCATTCTTTTTTGATGACAAAATGATGACAAAACGATGACGGCCCAACCCCCCGTCTTTATTGACACGAACTCTATCTGTCATCGTTTCATCAAAAAAAAGTATAAATAGAGGGGTGTTTTTTCTTTTCATTGGCAATTTTTTTGGCAAATGATGACAGACCCACCGCATCGCCCATGGACATTACGTTTCACCCATCATCGATTTGTCATCGTTTCATCGTTTTTCTATTCTTCCCCAAACTGCTCCAATAGGAAATCCTTCTTTATGGTATAATATCTTCCCTTGCCATCTATCCATCCCATCACTCCTTCCGGCCAGATCATCAATTTCCGGTAGACCATGGAATTCTTCTGATTAATCAGCTTCCAGTCCTTTTTCAGGATATGCCTCAATTGGGTAAGGTCCGTTTTGATCCGGGTACGGTTCAATAATTGAAGGGCATCCAAGGGGCATAACTCAAGCTCTTCAAGGTCAAAGGTTTCCATCGCACTCAGTATCACACTGGCTAGTTCCTTTTCCACTCGGTTCCTATTGTTCCGCATTAAACTTTCCAGGGCCTTGGTCCTGATCTGGGAAGGGGAGAACCACATCCGGGTCTTATTGGGACTGGTGAGTTTTCTAATTTGTAGATGGCACAGGAAAGCAGGTATCTCCGCTTCCAAAAAATCCAAAAACTGGGTTTCCTCTTTCTTCAGGGAGGGTAACTTCAACACCCAAAAACGGGTCTCATTATCGTCTATTTTGATGAAATTGTCCTCATTGTTGCTGCAAAGGATGAACTTGCCAAAGAACTCGACCTCCCTTTTGTCCTTGCCCTTGGCCTCCAGCTTATTGATATTGGTCGTGCTCAGGTACTTGATGCGCTCGGTCAGCTCTTCCTTATTGAAAAGCACCTCGTCGATGCAGATCAAAAGCTTGTTCGCCCAATCGGCGTTGAATTGGCTGCTGAAACTGTCATTGGTAAGGTAGGTCATGTTGTTGTCGAACACGAGCTTCAGCCATTTAAGAAATGTACTCTTGCCTGTGGACCTTTCCTTGGATACCAAACAGAGGATCGGCAGGATTTGCACAGGTCTTAAATATAATAGTTGCAGATAGTCCATTCCGAGATCCGATTGTTGCCCGAAGATGTGTTCCAAAAGCTGCTGGGTATAGGGAAAGTCTCCCTCTTGGGGTTTATGGGGCAAGGGAGAATAGGTATTGTAAAAACCGTGGCACTCCTGTTCAAAATGGATATGGCAGGGAAGACAGGTGAAACCATCGTATTTTTTTATGCCGCCGATATAATTCCTTCCGTGATCCTGGCGGATGGCCTCTAGGGTCCAAGGTACTATGACCTCCCTCAAATTCCCTGATATGGTAGGGACACTCACTAATTTGTAATAATTGGTGCCCACGCGAATGTAGGGTATGTCGTCCATGTGTATTGTGTTTGGCACCAGAGAGATCCCACTGGTGCAATATTAATTTAAGTGATTACTTGATTGGCCTTTATATTGGCCATGGCCCAGGTTTGGGCTTCGTGTTACTCCGCGGATCTTTGCCCGTTCCGGAGCAGCCATTCAACGATTTTCTTTTTCTCGAAAAAGAGCATTTTACCGTTGGGCTTGGAATATGGGATCTTTCCCACAGAGGTGAGCTTGTACAGATAACTTCTGGATATTCCCGTAAAGTCACAGGTCTCCTCAAAAGTCAACACTTCCTTATTGGCGATCAATAGTTTTTCCAAACGATCCAATCGCTCCAAGATTAAAAAATTGTCCATTTGTTTCTTATTTAAGGTTGTTAAATGAACAAAAGCGCTTTTGTCTTCCTACACCATTGTAGGTAGGATAAATGTATGAAAATAGGCAAAAAAGGAATGTGAAAAATTGCAATATTTATTCACAACTAATTGAAGTACAATAAATTACAGCAAATCATATCAAATAATATTGCACTTAGCTTCCCTTAATTTTATTGGATATCATTTGATATCAAATGGCCACAACATATAACAATGGAAAAATGTCGATTTCTAGGGGATTTTGTAGTTATTAACAATGAATTTAGAAGGGCCAGGTAAATAATGGCTCCTAAAAACACAGATTTCATATAGATTGTCTTTCTAAATTGCAATCCTGACCGCAGCTTGTTGCTAAATAATTTTATCGGAAAAGCATATATAAATTATGTGCTACAAATGATTTTCAGATTCCAAAACTTGATGAAAACTTAACATTCTCAAGAGAAATTTAATTCCATGAAAGGCTTTATTACAAAATTAGATTGCAATTTTTTTTAAAACCAATGTATCTCTGTTTGTTTTTTACAATTCTTTCGATACCAAATAAACCGTGTATAATAAATAAAAACTGATTAATATAAAAGCTTCCCATCGATCCAATATTCTTTTTCGCCCCGTAAGCATTGCGATAATTAAAAAGACAGTGCCTCCCACTATAATTAATATATCTTGATTAAAATTTTTGCTAAACTCGATTGGACCGATAACCGCACTTACGGATAATATAAACAGAATATTGAAAATATTAGAACCTATTACGTTGCCTATAGCTATGTCGCTTTTCTTTTTAATTGCGGCTATTATGGAAGTTACCAACTCTGGCAAGGATGTTCCTGCCGCGATAATGGTCAAACCGATAATCTTTTGGCTTACGCCCAATGTTGTTGCTATGTCCACTGCATTGTCTACCACAAGTTTCCCCCCTACCAAAAGACCTACTAGCCCAAAAATTATCAACCCCCAGATTTTATAATTCGCTTTTTTATGATAATCACTATCCTCATTTTTTTCTAATTTCATTTTCTTGGAAACGTAATAAAGAAAGGAGAGAAAACAAGCAAATAGAATGACACCATCAAGTCTTGAAATTTTTGAAGTTGCAGTAAAAAAGAAATCGTTTGCCAATACAAGAAACAACAGGGTTATTAATAGAGAAATTGGGATTTCTCTCCAAGCTGTTGAGGATTGCACGTTAATGGGGTAGACTAAACCTGCAATTCCCAAAATAATAAATAAGTTAAAATTATTACTTCCTATAACATTCCCTAAAACTATATCAGAATGTCCATTGAACGAGGCCACCGAATTGACTATTAATTCCGGTGCAGATGTTCCGAAAGCAACTATTGTTAAACCTATTGCCAAATCTGAAATTTTGTTTTCTCTCGCTAGAGAGGAGGCCCCGTCGACCAGCCAATTTGCCCCTGCAATTAAGGCTGTAAAACCTACCAAAAGTAAAAGCGAAGAAATTATTATCATA
Source organism: Arenibacter sp. S6351L (assembly GCF_023016025.1). Taxonomy (NCBI): domain Bacteria; kingdom Pseudomonadati; phylum Bacteroidota; class Flavobacteriia; order Flavobacteriales; family Flavobacteriaceae; genus Arenibacter; species Arenibacter sp. S6351L. Next base: position 72,000 of record NZ_JALKBB010000016.1, read on the forward strand.
AACTATCTTTATAAGATTTTTACAATTCAATAAACCAATTTAAATTCACCCAAAAACTATGTCTCGTATTGTTGTTTAAAAAAGAGTTTACCCTATAGTCTAATCCCATTTCAATTTTGTTAGTGCTCTTTAAGTTATAACCTAAGAGTGGAACAAGGCGAATTTCAAGGTCATAGCCATAATCCTGCCAACTATTAAGGTATTCGTTATTAAATTTAAAATAGAATTCCCGAGGGTCAACCGATTGTCCATCTAGCGCCACTTCTGAAGCTATGCGATATCTTAATCTGAATTCGGGCTTTTCCATAGGAGAAAATGTTTGATCAGTGGAAAGGCGATGTGCTAACCTCAAATTGGTCAATCTTTGCAGCACAGTGTATTGTTGAATAAATCTGTGAAATAACTTTTCCTCTTCAAACCTAATAAGATAGCCGCTTGCTACCCGTGAATTTAATCCAACTTTTTTGGCGGCAATCATTGAAAGGTCAGTAAGAATATAGTTATACTTCCTTTCTATAATTCCATTGAACTCTCCACTTCGTAAAAGATGTCGTGATTCTAGCTTTGTATTAAGTGACCAATCATTTTCCAATTTGTAATTTACATTTATAGAAGGCAACAATCCAAACAAGTAGGAGCTTTGGGCTGATATGTTGTTAGAAAATTGACTAAAAACAATAAATAATACTAGATGAAATTTATTAATACTCAAGGTGATTACTGGGTTTAAATATTATTGGAGTAGCCATAATTAATTGTCCATTATCGTTAAAGAGGTATTCAAATAGTTGAGTATTCTTATCGCAATGGCACTTTAATATAATTTCATATTTAACGGTCAAATCTTTAACTGATACATCCGACAACAGTTTTAAAAGTAACGCCGTTTGATTTCCTGTGTATTGTATTTGCGTTTTTACAATTTTGTGCTTTATACAGTCTTCCTTTAGTTGTTTGATTATTAAATTCTTAAATGGCATATATAAATCATTCCATTTCATTTCAATTTCAACATCTTGAATAATTCCGTGTATATCAAATTCAATGCTGTGCTTTTCTCCGTTTCTTTTAAATTTGGCTTCAATACTTTTACTTTCAAAGCCTTCCTCCAAATACCATTTAACTTTATTCTTCAAGCTTAAAGAATCGATAAAATTTAACGCATTGGAGGGAACGTATTTTTGTTTTAAACGACTTTCCCTTTCATACTTTTCTTGTGCCAATATATAATTGGAAAAATTTCCAAAAATCAAAAAAAACAAAGTGACAATAACATACTTAACCATTTATTTTCTTTTTTATCATTTTTTGAATAAATACATTACTGGGTATAGTTATTTGTTCCCCTTCATTTGTTTTAAGGATGATGAAAAAAAGACCTATATCACTAACTCTTCCTACAATTTCATAGTCTTTATCCATTATGCTAATCGTATCTTCCAATTTTACAGGGTGGTTAAAGAATATAATAATACCGGAGGTAATATTGGATAGGATTGACCATTGGGCAAACATTGCAATACCCAGAATAGTAACTGTCGACCCCACGAAAACGGCCAATTCTGATTGGTCAACCCCCCAAATTATTAAGATAATTATAATGCAAACCGTGAGGTTAATAATATTAATCGCTTTTTTAATGATTTTGCCCCTTGCCTTTTTCAACAAACTATTGGAAACTGTTTTATCTACTAATTTAGCTGTCATTATAAACAATAAAACGAATCCAATAACTACTGCCGCCGTTTCAATAATTTTTAACTGTGTATTCTCCATTATTTCATATTTATCGCATTAACTTCATTTTTTGTTCGATCCAAGTTCCAACCAAGAAAATAGATGGGTCTCTTTCAAGAACGCATCCATGTCATTGTATTTATTTTTAAAAATTGCAATACCATTAATTTAATATAATAGTTAGGCTTCATGGAAGAAACTATATCTTGGAATATTGTCATTTATATTCCTTCCAAATAGAATCTAATTTCGACGAGGTTTTATTTACAAGCGAGTCCAAATTATTAATTTTTAGATCTTCCAAATTCATTACCGAATCTAAACTTTTAACCCTGTTAATTTCGGTATTAATGACCGAATCTAATTGGTTGGCCTTATTTGAAAGGTTGTTCAATTGATTTTCAAACTTGCTGGTTACGTCTGAGCAGGATGCAAGAATGACAAGGCAAATTGTAGTAACAAAAAGGGATAATGAGGTTTTCATAATTTGGGCCTTAATAATTAGCAGTAGCAAATATATAAATACTTTCCTATATAATAGTAAAACTATTATTAAAAAGAGTATCTGTAATCTTAAATAATGTTTTACTTCAATTTTAAATTGTTTAGCTTTGTTTTTATATCATTCAATTATGTCAGTGGAAATTAAAATTTCTCTAAATGAAAGTATTTATCTAAGAGACCCTCAAGACTCCACATTGGGGCGAAACATTATTAAGCACAGTATTTTGTTAATTGACGAACTGGGCTTTGAAGCTTTTAATTTCAAAAAATTGGCACAGAAAATTGGTTCAACAGAACCTTCTGTTTATCGTTACTTTGAAAACAAGCACGCCCTACTAATTTATTTGGTTTCTTGGTATTGGGAGTGGGTAGCCTATCTTATTAAAATAAACACAATTAATATTAATGACCCGAAAAAGAAATTAGAAATAATCATCAATTCCTTTGTTTTGGCATCAGTGGACAATCCGACTACCGACCATGTTGATGAAAATATACTTCACAGGGTCGTCATTGCCGAAGGAACAAAAGCCTATAGGACAAAAGAAGTGGATGAGGAAAACGGAAAAGGTCTTTTTGAACATTACAAAAAACTTATCACAAAGGTTGCTGTGGTAATTTTAGAAATCAATCCTTCATTTGAGTATCCATACGCCTTGGCCAGTAATTTATGTGAGATGTCCAACAACCAGATCTACTTTGCCAAGCACTTACCTAAGCTCACCGATATAAAAGTAGAAGAAAACAAATACTCTGAAGTACAAAAAATGCTCAATTATTTTGCATCCAAATTGTTAGGTTACGAAATGTAATTGGAGCAAGATTTGGACTTGTTTTTCTTAATAAATACAGTAGTAGGCATGGACCAAGTTAATCCTTTTGGAAATTCTATTTTATAAAATTTAGCAGTCAATTGACCACAAACAACATCAAATTATATGTTAAAATAAAACTTTAACAAATGTTGTACCTATGTTGTACCTGAAATAAAAAAGCCGACTCCTAAAAGTCGGCTTTCCCTTGTTGTACAGGCGGAGAGACTCGAACTCTCACACCTCACGGCACTAGATCCTAAGTTTTTTCTAATTTGTATCTATAAATACTAAAATATCTTATTATCAGTTACTTACAAAATTTCATAACTCAAATAATACCATAAAAAGCCATATAAAACCACCATTTGTTTTAACATTGTTTTACCAATTTTTGTATCTTTATAAAAAGAACAAATGGCGACGATCAAAGCATTACTTTGGAAAAAAGAGAATAAGGCAGGGGAATGCACCATCGCCATTCGCATTACTAAAAATAGGAAATCGACTTATATTCATACAGGTCAGAAAATTAAGCCAAAGTATTGGGATGAAGTAACGAGTAAAGTTAAAAAAAGTCACCCGAACTCGAATCGTTTAAACAATTTTATATCCTCCAAAGTCTTAGAAATAAATAAAACACTTTTAGACGTAGAGACCGAAGTCAATTCCAAAAGACAAATTGCAGAAATAAAAAAAACAATTTCAGGTAAATATAAAAGCTCTTCGTTTTACACATTTGCCGAAGCTTATTTTGAGGAACTTGAAAAAAACAAAAAGTATTCTCGAATCGATTGTGAACGACCCCTATTGAATAGGATTAAAAGGTATCCAAGGGCAAAGACATTGACCTTCGAGGCCATTACCCCTCTTTTTCTACGAGGCTTCATCTCCTATTTAAGAAGCACTAAAGATTCCGTTGGGGAAAGAAGTATTGTAAACACGCTGATTTTCATACGCACCTTGCATAACAGGGCTTCCCAACAAGGCATTATCTCTAGGGATAATTATCCTTTTGGGAATACCGATGGAAAGATTAAAATAAGAATTCCAAAATCTATCAAAATCGGTCTTACTTCAGAGGAAATCAGAATTATCGAAGAAATAGATCTTTCTGACAATCCAAAGCAGCACCACACTCGCAATGTATTTCTTTTTAGTTTCTATCTCGCCGGAATGAGGGTTTCCGATGTAGTTCAAATGACTTGGGCGAACGTGCAAGGAGAAAGAATATATTATACCATGAACAAGAATCAAAAAAACCTTTCGCTCAAAATACATGGTAAACTTCAGAAAATTTTGGATAAATACCTCCCGACGAAAACCTCAAACACCGATTATATCTTCCCTGAATTAAAAGAAGCCGCCAATAATCCGAAAGATATTCTAAGGGTTAGCAAAACGGCCAACAAAAGACTTAATAGATATTTGGCGCAAATTGGCGAGCGAGCGGAAATAACAAAGAAAATCACGATGCACGTATCTCGTCATTCCTTTGGGAATATATCTGGAGATCGCATTCCGTTACAAGTATTGCAAAAGCTTTATAATCATTCCGACATTAAAACAACCATTGACTACCAGCAAAACTTTGTAAATAAAGATTTGGACGATGCGCTTGATAGTGTCATTGGTGTTTGATCTATTCACGCATGGCGCTTTCCCTAAATACGTTATCGGCCTTATAAATAGTTCCATTTGAAAATAATTATGTATTTTTGTTCATAATATTTATCTGTTCACGTTTTCGTGAACTATAATAAAAAGTGAACAATGAACGATCAAGCAATTGTGCAATATGCATTGGCCAACCTTCAGAAAACAGGTAAAATCAAAGCCAAATGGTTTGATAACGCCCCAAATGAAGTCTTAGATGGCACGATAGCCCTTACCCTGAACGACCGGACTATCAAGCTTGGCATAGAAATTAAAAAAGAGCTAAGAAATATCCATCTTCCAAAATTAGAGGCATTCGCCAAGGAGTATGAGCCATTTATGATCGTTGCACAAACCATATTTCCCAAAATAAAACAAGAGCTTCGTAACAGGAACATCGCCTATCTTGAGGCCAACGGTAATATTTACCTCAACAAAAAAGAAACCTTCCTTTGGCTAGATGCCAATGAACCCATCGCCATAAAGCAAAAGACCACAAATAGGGCATTTACCAAAACCGGCCTAAAGGTTGTTTACCAATTCCTATTGGACGATACATGGGTTAACAAAACCTATCGTGAGATAGCCGATAAAACAGATACAGGTATCGGCAATATCACGAACATCTTCAATGGTCTAAAGGATGATGGTTTCCTCATTCCACTTACCAAGGACACTTATATCTTAGAGGACAATAAAAAGTTACTCGAAAAATGGATTATGGCCTATGAAAAAAAGTTGAAACCAAATCTGGTCATTGGAACATATCGATTTGTTGATAACGATGCTTTTTTTAATTGGAAGGACATTAAATTAAAACAGGGGCAAACGTTCTGGGGAGGAGAACCCGCCGGAGACATATATACCGATAACCTTCGACCGGAGGAGTTAACGCTGTACACCACCGAACCAAGAAACGAACTGATGAAGAACTATAGGCTTGCTCCCGATGAGGGCGGCAATGTCAAGATCTACGAAAAATTCTGGAAGGACAATACAGAGGAAAAAGAAGCGGTTCATCCTTTGCTCGCTTACGCCGACCTGATAATGAAAGGGGATAGACGATGTACCGAAACTGCAGAAAAAATATATAATGAGTACTTACAGGATAAATTTTAAACAACTCCGACAAAGACCCGACCTTTTAGAAATGTTGGCAGCTTTGGAACGAGGTTTTGCAGCATTCCATGTTGACTTTTATTTGGTCGGTGCCGTCGCCCGTGATATATGGATGACGGCAATTAATGAAATCCCGCCAAGCAGAATTACAAGAGACATTGATTTTGCCGTTTTTATCGAAGACAAGGGAATCTATGAAAAACTAAAACGGCACCTTATTGAAATAGGACACTTTCAACCTTCCATAGAGAATAACTTCGTGTTATTTTGGCAGGGCAGAATGCAGGTTGACCTCCTTCCTTTCGGAAACATTGAAGATGAACATGCCAAGCTAAGTTTGGAAGGTACTGGCCTTACCAGTTTGAACATGCCTGGCTTCAAAGAAATCTATGAGAGCGGATTGCCCGAAGTAGAATTAGAAGGGGAACATCGATTCAAGTTCTGCACCTTGCCCGGAATCGTTATTCTAAAGCTCATCGCTTGGGAAGACCGTCCTGAAATCCGAAGGGACGACCTAAAAGACATTCTGACAATACTGACTCATTTTTTTGAAATGTACACCGACCAAATTTACGAGCATCATTCAGATCTATTTGGCGACGATGATTTTGGGCTTCATCTCATTGCAGCACGAGTGATGGGTCGAGAGATGAAAAAAATAGCGATGAGGAATGAAAAACTCTATGAAAGGCTGACCAATCTTCTAGAAAAAAATACGATGGATGTCAATACAAGCGAAATTGGGAAGATTCTGGCAAATATGGCAAACACTACTGTTGCCGAAAGTCTAAAACCATTAGTTGAAATTCAGCTCGGATTTCAAGGCGATTAAAAATTAGTTTTCCGTCCTCCCCCAAACTTACCATAACTTAACTGCACGTGGATCCTGCGGAGTTTCTTTAGCGTTCCGATAGATAAGCGTTAAGACGAAACTTCGTAGATCGTAATCAAGTCTTGACTGGGCATGCAATGCCTTTTCGATCCACATCAGCAACAGATTCGATTTGGAATGTGTATCGAATACTTTGTGCAGATTCGAGCCGCCCAGTCTTCTATGTACTGTAAAACCTTTGATGAACCGTGCCCGACAATCCATTTGGCTGACCAGTCCATACTTTACCCCTAACCTCCCCGTTTCATTTTACGCTTTCTTGACTTGAATATGAAACGGGGAGCATATCCTTTTCTTCAGCCTCTTGTTGTAAGGCCAATCTTCTTAGGAGAGGACTTATCACGCCCCTTTCCAAAATATTCAAGTTATAGGCTTCGCATATTTTTCTCAAATTATCGTATTCCGTGATATTAAAACGAAACGCTATAGTAGACTCCCATTTCCTTTCCCTAAAACGTTTTACCTCCCCTTTTGTTGATTACCGTTTTATTATACGATATTCTTATCGGTTTTCACTTCGTCAGAAGTAGGGTTTTAAGATGCTTAAAACATAACTTGCTATCTTCTCCGAAGATTAATATTTCCAATTCTTTTTTTAATGATATATTACTCAAAACAGATGGGTCTGTTTTATTCCAACTCCAAAACAAAAATACCTTCCGAATGCGTAAATCCTATGTGCATATACACATATACCCATATATTTATATTTACATATTTCAATATATCCCGAAAGCAGCATTCCCTTTATTATTTATTCTTTGGAGGGTTTAATTGTACAAGTGCAACCTGGAGGCTATGGAACATTTCAACGGCTAAAAATAAATGTGGTTAGGGAGAAAAAAGGCAAGCGGTTTTTCACCGCTTGTGCTTTTCAGCGGCCGAGGAGGTCGGGCAAAACTGGAACGGAAAGACTTCCCAAGCGGACCAGCTTAGCGTCTCCGCTTGGGGAGGATTGGAGCGGAAGGGTTGCCCGACTTCCGCAGGGATTGGAAATCTGAGTAGACGATAAAGTGGTTCTAATTTTGAAATATGTCTGTTGCATTTAAGTGTGGAGGATATTGGCTTCATAACATTTGAAACTTGTCGATGCCGAGTCCAAATCTCTCATCAATAAGTCTGTCCTTACCTGATTTAACAAATCAGCCAAAAAATGAACGATAAGGTCGTAATTAGAATTTGCAAAGGCAAAAAAAAGGCCTCCAATTTCTTGGAAGCCCTGTCTTTGTTACTGTGGGCCCTACTGGGTTCGAACCAGTGACCCCCTGCTTGTAAGTCTATTAGATCGGACATCAAAACACGTTAAATGCCTATCATATACACTTGAATATCAACAATTTAAATCAATTTGACCTGATTTGTAGTCATTTGCAGCCATTTGATATCAAGGAAAAGTGCGCGTAAAGTGAGCGTTTTTATTTCTTACCTTTTACTTATAATATCCAAAAATCAATGGCCAAGGTAAGTCTGATACTCGACACAAGGAAGAAATCCAAAAGCAGGATTACCGGGCTATATCCCATAGTCCTCAAGGTCTTCCACAAAAAGAACAGACTGCTCCGTATTGGCCACTGCACCTCCCTTGCCGGATGGGATTCAAAAAACCATCTACTTCGCAAATCTTCAGTAGCAAACAATGGTCTGGATCATCAAAAGATAAACGCCGAACTTGGCGATAAGTTACATTGGGCCAAACAAGTGGTATACGAGCTCGGCGATAGTATCGACCAGTTGGATGTCGACCTCCTTTTGGACCATATCAAGGTCAGATGGGATAGCGAACTGGATTTTGAGATCAAAAAAAAGGTCGAAAATAATATCACCCTATCCCAATGGGGAAGTGTACTGATAAAAAGAAAACGTGCAGCGAACGTTCCGGGAACGGCACAGTGGTACCAAAGTGGCGTGGATGCCATGACCAAATTCAACAATGGAAAGGATATATTTCTCTACGATATTACGGTAACAATTCTCAATGACTTCGAGGCCCAACAGCTGAGCAAGGGAAATTCGAAGAACACAATAGGAATGTACATCAGGGCGATCCGGTCCATATACAATAGTGCCATCAAAGAGGACCAATTTGTTCCGATCAAAAATCCGTTCGATCATTTTAGGACGCCATTTAAGGCAAGGACCAAAAAGAAGGCCGTGGCAAAGGTCAAGATCATAGATATAAGGAAATTGGAATACGAGCAGGAAGGCCCGCTCTGGCATGCCAAAAACTATGCCCTGATCATGTTCTACTGCAGGGGAATGAACTTTATTGATCTTGTAAAGCTTAAAGTGAAGAATATCGAGGACGACCGGCTTCTATATGGCCGAAGCAAAACCGGTGACCCCTTCTCGGTCAGGATTACAGAAAGTCTGCGCACCATTCTGGAGTTCTACCTTAAGGGGAAACAAACAGAAGACTATCTGCTTCCTACTAACTACGACGGCAGTACCAAACATTTTCAAAAGTACAAATCGCAAAGGAGGAGAATGAACGAACGTCTTAAGGTCATTGCAAAGGATGCAGGGATAGAAGGGGCATTTACCACCTACTACATCCGTCATTCCTGGGCAACGATCGCCAAGTTTATGGGAATATCAACAGAGATAATTAGCGAAGGATTGGGACATAATTCCTTAAGGACAACGGAAATCTATTTGAAAAGCTTTACCAACTCAGTTTTGGACGAGGCCAATGAGCTTGTTGTTTCTTAGAAGACTACAAATTGAAAAATTAGATTCTAATTATTCAGATGATATTAACTCCATTACCAATGACCGTGAATTTCATTCTTCATGCGAATATTCCTTTTTATGCAAAATTTCCAGTACACATCAGTAATGGTATATAAATTCATATTACTAGTAGTAAAATCTTACTGTTACATTAATTGTTAATATCATGATATATCTAGGGATTATAAAAATAAAATTGTTCGGTTATATATTTTTACATATATTCGCTTTATGTAATACATAATACTAAAGAAACAAAATGAAAGGACTTATAGCAGCAACCTATGCACCTATGCACAAGGATACTTCGATTAATTTAGAAGTAATTCCACAATACGCTGAATTCTTAAAGGGAAATGGAGTTAAAGGAGTGTTTATCAACGGTTCTACAGGAGACTTTGCCTCCTTGTCCGTAGCAGAAAGAAAACAGATTACAAGTGCTTGGGGAGAAAATAAATCCTCCGATCTTTTTGTCGTCGATCATGTAGGACATACCAGTCTAAGTGAGGCCAAGGAATTGGCCAGATATGCTGCCGATAAGGTAGATGGTATTGCTGCCTTGGCCCCCTATTACTTCAGACTATCCAATATTTGTAAATTGGTGGAATATTGTAAGGAAGTTGCCGCATGTGCCCCTAATATTCCATTCTATTATTACCACATACCCGTTTTGACAGGGGCAAATTTTAATATGGTGGAATTTCTGGAACTGGCGACCCCACAGATTCCAAATCTTGCAGGCATAAAATTCACCAACAATAATCTTGTAGACTATAAGTACTCCAAGGAATTTAACAATGGCTCGGCCAATATTTTATTTGGATTCGATGAAATTTTTCTTGCCAGCCTTCCCTTCGGCGCCGATGGCTGGGTGGGGAGCACCTATAACCATTTAGCCCCTTTATATTTGGCTATTGTAGAGGCCTTCAATAAAAATGATAATAAGTTGGCTGCGGACCTTCAGCAGAAATCAATGAAATTTGTGGATGTGTTAAATGCCAAAGGTGGGTTTAACGGTGCGGCGAAATCATTTATGAAGGCGTTGGGCGTAGATCTTGGTCCTAGTAGGTTTCCACATGCCACACTTACCAATGCGCAAATAGAGGAGGCCAAAACGGAATTGGATACATTGGGCATTACCCCATATTTAAGTCAATTAAAATCAATCAAAACAGACTTAATGTAATACCAAGTATAGTTGTGATTTAGCGAAAAATATAATTATTGTTAAGCCGTTCCAAATGATTAAGAAAATTTTAATTCTGGCACTTGTATTCACTTTTTCCACACAAGCACAAAAAATAAAAGTAGCTTGTGTCGGCAATAGCGTTACCTATGGGACTGCAATAGAGAAAAGAGAGGTTAATTCTTATCCTTCACAATTGCAAGAGCTTTTAGGAAACCGATATGAAGTAACCAATTTTGGACACCCTGGCGCCACAGTGTTGAAAAATGGCCACAAACCTTATTGGAATACGCTTCTTTTTGAGGAATCCAAATCCTTCTTACCCGACCTGGTAATAATACATTTGGGGCTTAATGACCAAGGCAACAATAATTGGCCCGAGCATAAAGGGGAATTTGTTTCCGATTATTTGGACCTGATCCAAGGGTATAGAAACCTACCTTCTTCACCTAAAATCATTATCTGCAAAATGTCTCCTTCTTTTTCAGGCCATCATTGGTTTGAAGAGGGCATGCGGGAAAATTATCAGGAAATTCAGGCAAAAATAGACTCTATAGGGAAAAAGGCCGGAGTAGCCATCATCGACCTACAGGATCCCTTGTACCGCTTCCCCGAATACTATGCCGATGACCTTCATCCTGCCAAGGAAGGCGCCACCATCATTGCCGATAAGATTTATAGTTTTGTCAGTGGGAATTACGGAGGGTTAAAACTTCCCACGCTGTATGGCGAGAACATGGTATTTCAAAGAAATGTTCCCTTGGTCATTAAGGGCTCGGCAAACGCCTTGGATGAAATAGCGGTCCACTTAAATGGAGAAACAAAGCGTACAAAAGTATCCCAACATGGGCAATGGCAGGTCCAATATCCTCCGCAAAAAGCCGGTGGACCTTATTCCTTGGAAATAGCATCAGGCAAGTCTGGAAAAATTTCTATAAAAAAAGTTTATATTGGAGAAGTATGGCTAGCTTCAGGTCAGTCGAATATGGATTTCACACTTAATCAAGCTTTACATGGATCAACAATTCTAAAGGATTCTACGAATTCCAATATATTTTTATTTTCAATGGATGGAAAAGCCCATCCTTCAAATCATTCTTTTTCCAAGGAAGAGCTTTTAAGTTGTAATTCCACGGATTATTTTAGGTCATCAGGTTGGAGTAATAGCCGCGATGCAATAATGGAAAAGTTTTCCGCTATTGCATATTCCTTTGCGTATAACCTTCAAAGAGAATTAAAAGTGCCCGTAGGAATTGTTTGCAATGCTGTAGGGGGCTCTACCACTCAAAGCTGGATCAGTAGGGAAGCACTTGAAACGACACACGAAACTATAAGTTTATTAAATGACACGCATCTAAATCCCTTGGTACAGCCATGGGTATCCGAGCGAAAAGCAAAAAACTTACAAAGCACGAAGGACTTTGGAATTAAGGCCAGACATCCCTTTGACCCCACAATGTTGTTTGACGCTGGTATTTATCCTATAAAAGATTTTCCTATCAAAGGTGTGATTTGGTATCAAGGAGAATCAAACGCCGAGCGGGAGGAATTACATTCCAAATTATTCAGAATGTTGGTAACCGATTGGCGCAATCATTGGAAAAATCCTGATCTGCCCTTTAATTTTGTCCAATTGAGTAGTATGGACAGACCAAATTGGGGAGCATTTAGGGATTCTCAACGAAGATTATTATCCATTCCCAATACAGGTATGGTCGTATCTTCCGATTTAGGGCATCCTACCGATGTACACCCTAAAGAAAAATGGGAATTAGGCAAGCGTTTGTCCAACACCGCCTTGGCAAAAAATTATGGAGTAGACATTCCGTATTCAGGACCTTTGCTAGATTTTGTCAATGTAAGGAACAAGGTTCTGGAAATACACTTTTTACATGCGGAGGGTTTACGAACTAAAGATGGGAAAATTGTTCTGGACATTGAAATTGCTGGAGCTGACAAAATATTTTTAAAGGCAGAGTCCCAAATTGATAACGAAGTCTTAAAGATTTGGAACGAACAGATTAAAAACCCTAGATACGTTAGATATGGGTATAACTCCTATACAAATGGGAATTTGACCAATATGCATATGATGCCAGCATCTACCTTTTCCAATTTGGAGGATTAGTATTAGCAAATTGTAATACTCAACTTAATAGTAAAACATGTTAATTTTAAACAAAAAAAAATACTTTCAAAGTTTAAAAAAAGTGGCAACCCTCTTATTGCTTACTTTGTTTGTATTAAACGCCAACTCTCAGGAAAAATCAAAGGAGTTATCTAAAAAGTATCCCATAATACCGACCCCACAGGAATTAAAATTCGGGAAGAAAGAGGTGTCGTTTACCTCTTTCAATATAATCAACAATGAGTTTAAAATAGCAGGCCTACACCCTCATAAAGTTGTAAATAAGGGTATTGTATGGACCGATGCCAAAGGCATAAATATTGAAATTAATCAGGATAAAAAACTCAAAAATCAAGAAGGGTATACCCTGAAAATTGATAAAAAGATAACCATTGCTGCCCCCACTTTAAAGGGTGCTTATTACGGGTTACATACCTTGGGCCAATTAATAAGGGAAAATGGCAGTCAGTGGACCCTGCCACAATTGGATATTAACGATTGGCCGGCTTTTAAAATACGTGGTTTTATGCACGATACGGGACGTAATTTCCAAAGTTTAGATCAGCTTAAGGAGCAATTGGATATTCTGGCCCAGTATAAATTGAATATCTTTCATTGGCACTTGACCGATAACCCCGGATGGCGGTTGGAGAGTAAATTGTACCCGGAAATACAGTCAGATAAGACCTTTAGTAGGGATGCGGGCCTATATTACACCCAAGAGGACTTTAAGGAAATATTGGCCTACTGTAAGGAGCGTCAAATAACGGTAATCCCCGAATTTGATATTCCAGGGCATACCGACGCTTTTAGAAAAGCTTTTGGCATTAAATCCATGATGGACCAAAGGGTGCTGCCCATCCTTTTGGATCTTTTTGATGAGCTGACCGGTCTAGCCGATGCCGACGAAATGCCATATATCCATATTGGAACCGATGAAGTAAGAAATGAAGCGGAATATGTAGAGGATGAGTTAATTCTTGCAATAATGGATTACCTTAAAAATAAAGATCGGGAAATAATAGTTTGGAAAGAGGGTATCGTTATTCCAGAAGATTCCACCTCCATAAATCAACTTTGGGCTCAATTTGAAGGTCGAGAGGGACATCGATTTATAGATTCCAGAAGTAATTATATCAATCATTTGGACCCCTTAGCCGGGATGGCTCGTTTGTACTTTCAACAACCATGTAGACAGCCATCTGGAGATTCCTTGGCATTGGGGGGCATACTTTGTGTATGGCCAGACAACAATGTGGCAGAGGAACGTGATATATTAAAGCAGAACCCTATTTATCCATCTATCGTCTTTTATTCCGATGCCATTTGGAAGGGAAGGGAGAAAAATTATCCGGAGTTCTGGGCCAAAATCCCTAAGAAAGACACCAAGGAGTTCAAAATGTTTAAAAATTTTGAACAAAAGGTTCTGACCCATAGGGACTTGTTTTTTAAAGACAAAGAATTTCCCTATGTTGAACAAACAGTAGCTTTTTGGAAAGTTATTGGGCCCTTTGATCATAAGGGAAATTTTTCGGCCTCTTTTCCGGTTGAAGAAGAACTAGCCCCTTCCTATTCCGTAGACAGTAAAGTGTACACTTGGGACGATAGCCCAGTTGGGGCAACCGTACATCTGAAACATTTCTTTGGTTTTCCCGCAATTACCGATACAAAATCTGGTACCTATTACGCCTATACCAAGATTTATTCCCCGAATACTAGGGAGCAGGCATTCTGGATAGGCTTCCACGGCTGGTCCAGAGCAGGAGGCAGAAGAGGGGGGCCTGTTCCCAACCTAGGGCAGTGGCATACTACCCAGCCAAAAATTTGGGTGAACGATCAAGAAATCTTGCCCCCAATATGGCAACAACCCGGTTTAGGTGTAAACACGGATGAAATTCCTTTTTTGGATGAGGATTATTTTTATAGGAAACCGACCATAATAAAGTTGAATAAGGGCTGGAATACGGTGTTACTTAAGGTTCCCCATGGGGGGAATTCCTGGAAATGGATGTATACCTGTATTCCTGTAACCATTGTTGGTAACAATGTTGGAGAGGCAAAAGACTTGATATTTGACCCATCTTTTTAAATGATGTTATGAAATGAAAAAAGTATTCTTTTTCTTTTTGGTGGTTTTGAGTGCAAATGCTCAAACTTTTTCCGATCACTATTACCAGCGAAAAACACTATTTGAGTCCACTCCAGACACTAAGGATGAAATAATATTTTTGGGGAATAGTATAACCGAAGGTGGTGATTGGAAAGCTTTATTTCCAAATAATAACGTTATAAACAGGGGGATAAGCGGCGATGTAACTGAGGGGATTCTCAATAGGCTTTCCGAAGTAACTTCATCCCGACCAAAAAAAATATTCCTTTTAATCGGGACCAATGATTTAGCTAGGGGAAAAAACGAATCCTATGTGGTGGATCATGTGGCATCCATTTTAAATGAGATAAAAAAAGAATCGGAATATACCGAGATATATTTGCAAAGCATCCTTCCAGTAAATCCGGGTATAGGCGATAAATTTTCTGGACATAAAAAGAACCAGCAGTTAATTGTATCCGTGAACAAAATGTTAATGGAGCTTTCCAAAAGGCTGAATGTAGTTTTTGTAGATCTCCATAAAAAATTTAGGAATTCCAAAGGAGTGTTAAAGCCAAAATATACAGATGACGGATTGCATTTGAATAAGAAAGGATATCAGAAATGGAAAAAAATATTAACCCCTTACGTCAAGTAGGAATAAAATAGTACAGTTTATTATCAAATCATTGAACAGTAGTAAATTTATAAACATGAAAAAAAAAGTTAGTTTATTTGCGGTCTATTCCTTTATGGCAATAGTTCTATTGGCTTGTGGAGAAAAAAAGAATTTGGAGGTTTCGGATTTTTCCTATGAAGCTAGTCAACCGGTGCTTCCTGTACTTACCTTAAAAGATAAGAACAAGGTTGTCCAAATGAAATTGACCATCCCAAAAGATGCGTCCGACATTGTTGTTACTTCTATGGATTTTAATTTGGAAGGAACAACTGATCTGAAAGACATCACCAATTTAGACATATATTCTTCATTTAAAGAACCTCGATTTGAAACGGGAACCAAGTTTGGAAGTAGCAACGAAATCAATTTCAAAGTTCAAATTGATGGCCATCAACCTTTACAAGCAGGGGACAATTATTTTTGGTTATCAATGTCATTAAAGGATAGCGTTAATTTAACCAATAAAATTAGCGCAAACAGTGTTTCTATCACCTTGTCCAATGGACAAGTCCTTAAACCAACTGTAACAGGCATCCAAACCGCACAAAGAATAGGTGTTGCATTAAGACAGCACAATCAGGACAATGTTGATACGTATCGAATTCCGGGCATGGCAACTACCAATAACGGAACTTTAATTGCAGTTTACGATAATCGTTACGAAGGCAGTGTCGATCTTCAGGCGGACGCAGATGTTGGTATGAGCCGCAGTACCGACGGCGGGACTACTTGGGAGCCAATGAAAATAATAATGGATATGGGTGAATATGGAGGTAAACCACAAAACGAAAATGGTATTGGCGACCCTTCAATTCTTGTAGATCGAAATACCGGAACAATATGGGTTGCAGCCGTATGGGCTCACGGACATCCAGGAGAGCGTAATTGGCACGCCTCCAAACCAGGGATTTCCCCTGAAGAAACAAGTCAGTTCGTTTTAGTAAAAAGCGAAGACGACGGGCTAACATGGTCCGACCCTATAAATATCACCTCACAAATAAAAAAGCCAGAATGGCAATTATTATTGCAGGGACCTGGAAAAGGAATTACCCTTAAGGACGGAACATTAGTATTTCCTGCCCAATTTAAAGATAAGGATAGAATGCCACACTCTACCATTATCTATAGTAAAGACACAGGACTTACGTGGAAAATTGGTACAGGCGCGAGATCAAATACTACGGAAGCGCAGGTGGTGCAATTGGATGATGAAAGCTTAATGCTAAATATGCGTGATAATCGTGGAGGTTCCAGGGCAGTTGCCATTACAAAGGATTTAGGACAAACTTGGGAGAATCATGTTTCTTCACGAAAGGCCCTTATAGAACCAGTGTGTATGGCCAGTTTGATCAGTTTTGATCATTCAAAAAAGGGGAAGCTACTTTTCTTTTTCAACCCTAATAATGAAAAGCGTAGGGCTAACATGACCATAAAAACAAGTTTTGATCAAGGACTCACGTGGCCAACAGAAAATCAATTGGAACTTTACGAGGATTCCTGCTACGGCTATTCCTGTATGACCGTAATAGATGAAAATCATATCGGAATTCTGTACGAAGGAAATAAAGAACTGTACTTTGAAAAGGTAAACATAAACGAGTTATTTTAAGATGAAAATAGTACGAATAGCATCTGTCGTATTTATATCGGTTTTTGGATTCAATTCCTGTAAAACCGCTACTGAAAGTGAACCTAAACAACCAGAGGAGTTACCAAATATCATATTGGTAATGGCCGATGATTTGGGTTGGGGCGATGTCGCTTACAACGGCAATAAAACGGTAAAAACACCTCATTTAGATCAAATGGCCGCTGCAGGTCTAAAATTGAACAGGTTTTATGCTGCTGCTCCGGTATGTTCCCCTACAAGAGCCAGTGCTCTTACGGGAAGACATCCTTATAGGGTAAGGATACCTTGGGCTGGGGACGGGTTTATTCATCCAAATGAAGTAACCATCGCTGAAATGCTAAAAACAAAGGGATATGCCACTGGCCATTTTGGCAAATGGCATGTGGGCGGATTGAGCAAGAGTTTTAAACAGAGTTATTTCCCTGGCCCCATAACTACATACTCTCCACCTTGGGAAAACGGTTTTGATGTCTCATTTTCTACAGAATCCATGATGCCCACTTACAATCCATATTATCATGTAGGAGGAAACTATGGCGAAGAAGATTATAAAATGATTCAAACGGAGGTTGTAAGCCAAGGACAAGAAACTGGAGGACATAAGTGGAGGGACGTCTATTGGACCGGTCCTGGTCAATTTTTGGACAGTAATCCAGGGGGTGACGATGCCGAACTTGTAATGGACAAGGCATTGGAATTCATAAAAGAAAAAGTGGAAACACAAGAAAATTTCCTATCCCTAATTTGGTTTCATAATGTTCATACCCCGGTGGTAGCAGGTAATAAGTATCGAGAACTATACAAGGACCTAACCACCGAAGAACAGCATTGGTATGGCGGAATATCCGCTATGGACGATCAAATAGGTCGGTTAAGGGCGGAATTGAAAATAATGGGTATCAGCGAAAATACCATCATTTGGTTCTGTAGTGACAATGGTCCTTCCTACGTACACGATCTAAACTCTGCGGGGCCTTATAGAGGAAAAAAGTCGGAATTATTGGAAGGAGGAATAATAGTACCCTCCATTGTAGAGTGGCCTGCGAAATTTAAATCTCCTGCTTCAATAAACACACCAATGGTAACGAGCGATTTCTTTCCTACTTTATTGGAAATAAGCGGTGTAGATTGGAAAGGGCAGGCACATATAGACGGAGAAGATGTCTTATCAATTTTAATGGGCGATAAAACACAAAGAGAACGCCCCATTGGATTTAGGTCCCCCCTTCCCTCTAGATTGAACCAGGAAAAAACGCTGAATGCCGAACAATGGGCCTATTTAGACCATAATTATAAACTTATATCTTTGGATAATGGCAAGTCTTATCAATTGTACGACCTATCCACGGATGTTCAGGAAAGCAAGGATCTTTCTGAACAACTACCAGATATTAAACAAAAGTTGTTAGAAGGGTTATTAACCTGGTCCCGTTCGATTGACACGGAATTGGAAATGCAAAATAATACCTATGAAGAAAAAGATAAGACCTTACGTTTTAGCAGAAAATAATTGGAAATCTGTAAAGGAAATAAAATACACCGTAGCGGTATTACCTTGGGGGGCTACTGAAGCACACAACTACCATTTACCCTACGCCACAGACAACATATTGTCTGAGAATGCAGCAATAGAAAGTGCAAAATTGGCTTGGAAAAATGGAGCAAAGGTGGTGGTCCTACCAACTATTCCATTTGGCGTAAACACAGGGCAAATGGATGTAAAACTATGCATAAACATGAATCCGAGTACACAGTACGCTATTTTAAGGGATACGGTACAGGTATTGGACACGCACGGGATAAACAAATTAGTTATTGTAAATGGTCACGGGGGAAACGATTTTAAACAGATCACCAGAGAGTTAAGCTTACATTTCCCTAAGGTATTTGTGTGTGCACTAAATTGGTGGGGCAGTCTGGATTCCAAAGCTTATTTTAAGGAACCTGGGGATCATGCTGGCGAATTAGAAACCGCAGCAATGATGCACTTGACCCCTGAATTGGTCTTACCACTTTCTGAAGCGGGACCAGGATCAGCCAAATCCTTTAAAATAAAAGGACTTAAACAAGGCTGGGTCAAGGCACAACGCAAATGGACCAAAGTAACCGAGGATACGGGTGTTGGCAACCCTAAACATGCCAACAAAGAAAAGGGAAAGATATTTTTTGAACATTCCGTAAAGAACATAGGTGTGTTTTTGGAAGAACTTCATGAAGTAGATTTAGAGGATATTTATGAATAACAAATAATATGAATATTAAGCAATTAAATTATAAAACATGAAAAAAGCTATTATTGGACTATTTTTAATTACCGGGTCTTTCGCATTGGCCCAAAACAAGGCACATCAAATTGCCGAAGGCGTTAAGGTCCATCAAGACTTATTCAATTCATCCATGGTGGAAGGGGTAGCCTGTTACAGAATACCAGCAATTGTAACCGCCCCTAATGGAGATGTCATTGCGGCCATAGATGAAAGAGTGCCTTCCTGTGGCGATCTTAAATGGAGCAAGGATATCAATATCGTAATAAGAAGAAGTAGTGATAATGGTAACACATGGACACCAATAGAAACGGTAGTGGATTTACCATTTGGGCAATCTGTATCCGATCCCTCAATGATTGTTGATGAGACGACCAAAGAGGTATTTATGTTTTACAATTATATGGATTTGGATAAAGAGCGTGATATCTATTACTTTCATGTTGTAAAAAGCTCAGATAATGGAAAAACCTGGAGTCAACCGCAAGACATCACAGATCAGATAGCTAAAGTGGATTGGCGAACTGATTTTAAATTCATAACGTCTGGGCGTGGAATTCAGACTAAGTCTGGGAAATTATTGCATACTATGGTAAATCTCAGTAATGGCCTACATCTGTTTGGAAGTGACGATCATGGAAAATCCTGGTATTTGATCGACACGCCCATACAACCTGCCAATGAATCAAAAGTGGTGGAATTAGCGGATGGGCGTTGGATGATCAATTCTAGGGTGAACAAAAGCGGAATGCGTTACTCCCATATTTCCGACGATGAAGGAAAAACATGGACTACTTCCCCTGAACCAGAACTTATAGACCCTGGTTGTAATGGTAGCATCATAAGATACACCTCTATTGACGAGGGGTTTAAAAAAAATAGATTACTATTCTCTAATGCAAAAATGGAAAAAGGAAGAGAGAACATGACTGTTCGTATCAGTTATGATGAAGGTAAAACATGGTCTGATGGCAAAACAATATACACCGGCGGTTCGGCTTATTCCTCTTTAACAGTTTTAGAAAATGGAGATATCGGATTATTTTTTGAAAAAGATGGTTACAAGGAGAATCCATTTGTAGGTTTCTCTTTGAAATGGCTGACCGATGGTGATGATAAATGGAGAAAACCCGCATCAAAACGAAAGGGAAATTACTAAAGTCTATACTGTAATAAAATCAAAGAAATATTAACTGGGCTTGTATGATGGTTATCAACCTCTACAAGCCTGTTTCTTTTTATTACCCTAGTTGACTTATATACTCTCTAGGACTGCAGCCAACTACTAATTTAAATTGTTTATTAAAATTGGAAATACTCTGAAATCCACTCTGAAAACCTACTTCGGTGATATTAAACTGGCCCTCACTCAAAAGCCTACATGCATGGCCTGTACGGTACTCATTTAAATAAACAAAGAAGGTCCGTCTAGTGATTTTTTTAAAATACCTACAAAATCCCTGATTAGTCATATTTACAAGGTTGGCTACCTCTGATAAGGAAATTGCTCTGTTAAAATTTAAATGGACAAAGTTATAGATCAAATTGATTTTGAGATAATCATTTTCCCGATAGGTAGGCAAATAGGCAGGGCTCGCAATATATTCATAAGATTGACTTCTTCCCAAAGTCTCAAAAATAGATAATATTTCAATAACGTTTTGCATGGGTTTTGAACCCCTGGAAATTTGAAACATCTTCTCTGCAACAGCTAAATTGTTCTTATCTCTAAATTTTAGACCGCGTAAAGATTTTTTAAAAAGTAACTTCAATTCCTCAAGCTCCTCTCCTTCCAACCAAGCGCCCTTCCATAAAGCGCTGTTCAATTGTATCACTAAAGATTGAGAAGGTTGGTTGATATTATACATACTTTCCCATGAATGAGGGAGATTGGGCCCCAAAAAGAAAAGATCCCCGCTACTAAAAGTAACCATCCGATCGCCAATAAAGCTTCGTCCGCTACCACTATGTATATAGGTTAGCTCGTATTCAGGATGAAAGTGAAACAGACCATCAAATTGTGGAACCTTATTATTTTTCACTACAAACAACCGTTCCTTATTTATTTCTATCTTTTGATATAAAGGCTTCATAATGCTACAAAAATAACATAATTAAACCAATACACATATCTTAAAAGTTCATATAGTAGCAGTATATTATCATATTGTTGTAGTATAATCCTCCTATTCTGGCCAATTTTACAAACACAACTTTAATCACAATTTTATGAAACGCATAGATGATTTAAATGATAAAGTCTTTTGTAACAAGCTAAGACAAGATTTTTTAAGGGACGGGTATATTCTATTCCCAAAATTCCTTCAGCAAGATGAAATTGACATGGTCAACAAGAAAATCCAAGAATTTATAACTACCAAAGTTCAGGACATGCCCTCCAAAGAAGTGTATTATGAGGATATAGCAAATAAAGATACCCTCAAGCAATTACAGCAATTATTTGCATATGACCCTTTCTTTTTTGATATGATGTTTGGCAGTCGGTTTCAGAAATTGGCATCCATTCTTTTGGACGACAATGTGGTCGGCAAAAACATACAGTATTTTAACAAGCCGGCAAAAATCGGAAAACCTACCCCTCCTCATCAAGACGGCTATTATTTTATGCTTTCACCAAATGAAGCTGTTACCATGTGGATGGCATTGGAACCAGTAGACCAGGAAAACGGCTGTGTCAGATATATTAAAGGGTCTCATAGATATGGCATCCGTAGTCATGGCAGAACGGGTACTTTAGGATTTTCGCAGGGAATAACGGATTTTGGTTGTCCCAATGACATTGAAAATGAAGTTTTTTTCCCAACACGCGCTGGCGACTTACTGGTTCATCATTCATTAACAATCCATAGGGCTAATGGCAACTTAAGTGAACGTTCCAGAAAGGCTATGGGGTTCATTTACTACGCGGAGAAAGCACAAGAGGATAAAGCCGCTCATGAAGAATATGCCAAGAATTTGGCAAATGAATTGGCCAAGGACAAAATAATTTAGGAAACGATTCATTTATAGTTTAGTGAGCATATGGAGTACAGAACATTTGGAAGGTCGGGTTGGAAGGTAAGTGAAATAGGCTTTGGTGGCTGGCAATTGGGAGGCACCTGGGGAAAGGTAGACGATAACAACTCAATAGAGACCCTGTTATATGCCTTTGAAAATGGAGTCAATTTTGTAGACACAGCCTTTGCCTACGGGAATGGTCATAGTGAAAGAGTTATAGGAAAAGCACTCAATCATTGGAGTTCAGGGAAGATATATGTGGCTACCAAGATTACCCCTATAATGGATAAAAGTAAATCATTAAACCTAGATAATAATCCTTCTATTAAAGACTGCTATCCAAATTGGCATATCCGCGAAATTGTTGAAGGAAGTTTAAAAAGATTAGGAGTTGAACAAATAGATTTGCTACAATTACACTTGTGGTTTGAAGACGGGATTATAAACCTAGAATGGTTAGAAACGCTTAATGAACTTAAAAAAGAAGGTAAAATAGATAAGATAGGAGTATCCTTAGCAGATATTAGGCCTAATCAAGGTTTGGAACTAGCACAAAAAGGTTTAGTAGACAGCATACAAGTTCTATTCAACATGTTTGAACAAGAACCTGCCGATTCATTATTTCCTGAAAGTTATAAAACCGGAACTGCCATCATCACCAGAGTACCATTGGATTCTGGTGCATTGACAGGAACTTGGTCCGAAAATACGATTACGCAATGGGCAGAAAGCGATAAACGCCGTTTAATGTATAGAGGCAATAGATTTAAAGAAACTTTGGAGAGGGTTGAGAAATTAAAAAAACTTTGTAAACCATTTTACCCTACACTGGCAGAAGCAGCCTTAAGATATTCGCTATACCCAAAAGAAGTAGCCGTAGTCATTCCTGGTATGCGCAATAAACAGGAAGTGGATCTTAATTTGGCCATTTCTGATGGAAATAATTTTAATAATGAACTTGTTGAAATATTAAGGCCTTATCGGTGGAAACACGAATTTTACAATTAAAATAATATGGCAAGTAATTCTTTGGAACATTTACAAATTGAAAGGTTGAATCCGTTGGAAATTGACATAGCATTGGCTCAAAATTCATTGGTATTTATCCCACTTGGAGCTATCGAATGGCATGGCCTACATTTACCGATAGGGCTGGACAGTTTAACTTCCCATGGCATATGCCTCCAGGTGGCCGATAAAAATGGAGGACTTGTTATGCCTCCTTTTCATTACGGAATGTCGGGCAGTATATGGAATCACCCTTATACTATACTTATCGAGGAAGAAGAAGTATTCTTAAAAATATTAAAAACTACTTTAACACGGTTAGAAACCATAGGGGTGAAAAAAGTCGTCATTTTCACTGGACATTTTTCTTTAAGACAGTTGGATGCACTGGTTACCATAAGGAAAGAATGGCTAACTAACCAAAACTCAATGGAATTGTCCATATTTTCTATTAGCGATTGTCCAACTGTAGAAATGGAAGCTGATCATGGTGCCATTTTTGAAACTTCAGTTTTAGCAGAATTACATCCGGACCTAGTAAAATTGGAAAATTTACCCCAGAAAGACATTTTTCCTGCAAATGATGTTAACGGAAATAGTAAAGGAGACCATAGGCGTAACCCTGACAATGTACTTTTTGGAATTTTTGGTGATGACCCTAGAGACTATGATCAACCAAAAGCAGAAATTATCACTCAAAAAATAATTGACTGGCTAGCACAATCGGTATAAAGTTTTAAATTATTTTTTTAAATATTCTATCAAAGTGTGGCTCAAGATGCCTTCTCATGGCTGTTCTAAAAGTTTCTGGAGTACCAACTTTTAAATTATCCATCAACATTCTATGGGTTACAAACTGCCCACTAGAGTATTCATAATTCTTTAACATAGAATGATTAAGATGAACATATTCAAAGACAGGGAGAAGAAGATTTTGAAATTTCCTTAAGGTGTCGTTGTTGGACATTTCATAGAGCTTTCCATGAAACGCAATTTCCCTGTCCAATGAAAATACCGCCTTATTAAAGGAAGTTTCTTCTTCCAAAATTACAATTTCTTCCAATTCTATCATATCCTTCTCAGTTTTGTGTTCGAATATAAATTCGGCCATTCCCATCTCCATTATTAGGCGAAGTTCAAATAAATTCTTGAGTGTAGCCGTTGCAAGAAGAGTAGGATCTAACATACGTTGAAAGTTATTCATAATGTCCGGATTGGTCAGAATCATTCCCCTATGTTTTTTGGACTCTATAATACCAATAGTCCTCAGTCTCAACAGTGCCTCCCTTACAACTGTTCTGCTTACCCCTAGGGATTGGGCAAAATCAAGTTCTTTTGGAATTGAATCTCCCGCTTTTAGTTTATTTTCTTTTATGTACTCCAGTAATCGGACTTCTACCTTATCCACCAATGAAGAAGTTTCAATAGGTTCTATTTTTGTAAATTTTTTCATAGATTTTAATGCAATTATTTATCTCTTGCCCAAATTGACCAGGAAACAAAAGTAATAATGTATAAGTTATGCCACACTCTTTTTTAAAAATCAATCATGTTTAATATAAAAAGTCCCTCTAATATAATAAAAAATTATATATTCGTATTATGTATAACATAAATATTATTAATGAAGTATTCTGAACTTTATAAAAGCACTTTGCTGAACGATGTGATTCCTTTTTGGCAAGAACATTCCATCGATTCCAAAAATGGCGGATATTTTACCTGTCTGGACATTAAAGGACAAGTTTATGATAAGGACAAATTTATGTGGCTCCAAGGTAGACAGGCATGGACATTTTCGATGCTATATAATAAAGTAGACAATAATAAAAATTGGTTAGAAATTGCAAAATCCGGTATAGATTTTATAAGAAATCACGGCATGGACAAGGATGGAAATTTCTATTTTTCCACGACAGAAGAAGGAAAGCCCCTTATTCAGCCTTACAATATTTTCTCTGATTGTTTTGCTGCCATGGCTTTTAGTCAGTATGCAAGGGCTACCGGGGCCGAAGAAATAAAATCTCTCGCAAAACAAACCTATTACAATATACTTAAAAAAAAGGACGCTCCTAAAGGCCATTACGAAAAACAAACCGCCACCAGACCATTAAAGGGATTTGCATTACCTATGATATTATCCAACTTGGTCCTAGAACTTGAAGATGTTCTTGACCCAACGGAAGTGGAAAAAACCATCGATTATAGTGTACATGAGGTTATGGAGATATTTCTCCAAAAAGAATCCGGAATTATATATGAATTTGTAACGCCGGACGGTAAGCTTGAAGATAGTTTTAATGGTCGCTTACTAAATCCAGGCCATGGTATAGAAGCTATGTGGTTTATGATAGATATAGGGGTAAGAAACAAAAATGAAGACTTAATAAAGAAAGCGACACAGGTTATTCTAAACATATTGGAATACAGCTGGGATGAACAATATGGAGGTATTTTCTATTTTATGGATGCAAAGGGGAAACCCATGCAACAGTTGGAATGGGACCAAAAACTATGGTGGGTACATTTAGAATCCTTGGTAGCTTTGGCAAAAGCCTACGAACATACCAAGGATAAAAAAACATGGGAATGGTACCAAAAGGTGCACAAATATGCCTGGAGCCATTTCTCCGACCCCGAGAATGGGGAATGGTTTGGATACCTAAATAGACAAGGCAAACCTTTGAGCACACTTAAAGGCGGGAAATGGAAGGGATGTTTTCACGTACCCAGGGCAATGTATCAATGTTGGAAAAGCTTAGAGCAAATTGAGCGTTTCCAAAGTAGCAAGGAAGTAAAATAAGCTTTCCTTTAAAGACCATAAATTATTTCAGTGAACTGAATTCGTTCTGATGGGCCAATTACAGTTGCCTATTAATTAAGATAAAAGGACATCTCCTAAAAATTACAATATGACACTTGTAAATATACCAAGATAATATGTAATACATATTTTATCCAATTTCATTGTATTTCTTAAAATCGAATTAAAAATATTTTCATGAAAGTATATAAGTTAATTTTTTGCTCATTATTCCTTTTACTATTTTCCTCATTGCTGTTCTCGCAAACCTCCACAAGCATCCAGGTTACTTATGAGCCCGAAATCCCTCCAGTGGGCAATGCCACAGTTTCCTTGGGATATGCGGGTATGATGGGTGGTGTTCAGGATAACATTGTGATAGCGGCGGGTGGGGCCAATTTCCCAGCCGGCAAGCCCTGGGAAGGAGGTTCTAAAGAATGGTATGACTCTATATATTACTTGGAAAATGGAACATGGACTCTTTCAAAACAAACTTTACCAATACCATTGGCATATGGGGCATCTGTTTCTATCCCCGGGGGAGTACTGTTTATTGGCGGCAACAATAAAGATCACATCAGCGACGAGGTGTTTCAAGTCTCATTTGACACAACCAAGAAAGAAATAGAACTGGAATATTATCCCAATTTGCCCGAACCCTTGGCCTATACCAACGCAGTCTATACAGATGGTTATGTATATGTTGCTGGGGGAATGAATGTGGAGACAAGTTCAAATTCCTTCTATCGGATTAACCTAGAGAATAAAGATAACTGGGAAAAGCTTCAAGATTTTCCAGGAGAACCCCGGGCCGTGCATTCCATGGCGGTACAGGAAACTTCCACCTCCAAGAGCATTTTCTTAATTGGTGGAAGAAATCAAAAAAAAGGCGAAGTATCTACCCATTTGACCAACTTTCTTTCCTACGACCTTAAAAAACAGCTATGGAATAATGAAGGTGATATTCTACTTAATGGCGGCAAAAAAGTTATCATGGGTGCCTCGGCAGAACCATCGGGATCAATGCATATCTTGGTATACGGAGGATCGGATGAAGTGTTGTTCGAGCAATTGGAATCATTGGCTATAGAGATAAAAACAGCAAAAAATGACAGTATTGCCCAATATTTAACCAAGAAAAAAAATCAAATTCTCATAAATCACCCAGGTTTTAGTAATAAAGTATTGGCTTATAATACGATGACCCGCAAATGGTTTGTTTTTGAATCCTTAAACGTTAAACTCCCTGTTACCTCCCTAGGCATTAAAAAAGAGGACAGTTTTTTGCTAGTATCAGGAGAAGTTTCCCCTGGAATAAGGACTCCAAAAGTCTTTAAATTTCAAGATGCCGAGGCTACCCACGTTTTTGGATTCCTTAATTATGTGGTGTTAATTTTATACCTACTAATTTCCTTATTCATTGGTGTTTATTTCGCCCGTAAACAAAAATCAACCGATGATTATTTTGTTGGCGGCGGTAGAATTCCATGGTGGGCTTCCGGATTAAGTGTCTTTGGCACACTTTTGAGCGCAATAACGTTTATGGCCATACCAGCGAAATCTTTCACAACGGATTGGTCTTTCTTTATGCTGAATATTGCCGCTATTGCAATAACCCCACTTATAGCCTTCATTTTTATTCCATTTTTTAATCAGTTGCATATATCAACGGCATACGAATATTTGGAGAAAAGATTCAACTACTTTGCCCGGGCATTTGGCAGTATTTCCTTTATCATTTTCCAATTGGGAAGAATAGGAATTGTGCTTTTGTTGCCTTCACTGGCCATCTCGATAGTTACAGGTATCTCAGTAGAAACCTGTATTTTATTAATGGGGGTGTTATGTGTTCTTTATACCACTTTTGGTGGTATAGAAGCAGTAATTTGGACCGATGTATTGCAAGTAATTGTGCTAATGGGCGGAAGTATTGTCGCTATAATCTGGATTCTAATGCATACGGATTCCTCCATCACTGAAATAATAGCATATGCCTCCGAAAAGGAAAAGTTCAATGTTCTGAATTTCGATATTAATTTTACAGAATCCACATTCTGGGTAGTCTTTATTGGTGGTCTGGCCTCTGCAATGGTCACCCAAGGAACAGATCAAACAGTGGTGCAACGATTTTTGACCAGCAGCAATGTCAAGGACTCCCAAAAGACGCTTTACACCAATGCATTTCTTACGCTTCCTGCCACAATCATATTTTTCGGAATAGGTACATTATTGTATATTTTTTACTCTGAAATGCCTGAAAAACTTTCTCCTGCCATTTCCAATAATGATTCGCTATTTCCATGGTATATAGTAAAGGAACTCCCTATGGGTGTATCGGGCCTACTAATTGCAGGTATCTTTTCAGCGGCAATGTCTAGTATCAGCAGCAGTTTAAATTCAGTTTCCACAGCATTTTGCAACGATTTATATAGGCGTTATAATCCTCATATTCCCGACCTAGAATTACTAAAGGTAGCTAGAATCATAACCGTTGTTGTAGGGATACTAGGAGTGTTGCTGGCCTTATGGATGGCAAACTCGAATATTAAATCCTTATGGGACCAGTTTTATAGATTTTTAGGATTGTTTACTGGAGGATTAGGAGGTATGTTCTTATTAGGGATGCTTACAAAACGTGCAAATTCCACAGGAACAATAATAGGCTTGGTGCTAAGTGCCATATTGTTATGGTATGTAAGTGTCTATACCCCTATAAATTTTCTATTGTACTCTTTAATAGGGGTCGGCTCCTGCTTTATTTTTGGCTATGTATTCAGTTTAGTCTTTAAGGATAAAAAGAAGTAAATCACCAATTGCATAAGACCGACCGAACAACCAAGTAATACAGCAAAGTAGGAAGGCCAAAAATAAAGACCAAATCAAGTCCCAACGGAACGCAATAATAGCCAATGAAATCAATTATAGTAGCAAAAATTCCAATCAAAAAAGGCCTTAATGGCTGCTATAGTGGCATCCACAATAATGTTATGTTAATGGCAGGTGGAACAAATTTTCCCGATAAAAACCTTTGGGAAGGCGGGAATAAAAAATGGTACAACACCATATTTGCTCTCTACAAACCGAAAGGGGAAGCAACATACAAATGGGCCGCTGATCTAACCTTACAATTGCCTGAACCGCTAGCCAATGGAGCTTCTGTCTCAACAAAAATGGGCGTCCTATGCATCGGTGGTGAAAACGGGAAGAATGTTGTCAATACCGTGTTTCTCTTGCAATGGGACAAGTCCCTAAGGCAGGTATGTCTAAAAGAAATGCCCTTTCTCCCTATCCCTTTGTGCAATATGTCCGTTTGCGAAATAAATGATGTGGTTTATGTAGTTGGTGGGCAAACTATTATAGGAGGGGAAGCTACAGATCATATATTTTCATTGGACCTTAACGCAGACCAAAGAAGTCAAAAATGGGAGTCCCTTGTAGGATTTCCTGGTCCAGGTAGAAACCAAGCCGTGATAAGCGGACACAAAAAAGGATCCTGTTTTTATCTATATGTTATGAGCGGAACATATTACAACTCTATGCTTTGCCCAAGTACAAAAATGCTGTCCGATGTATATGAGTATGACATAACAAACAGTAAGTGGACGCAAAAACAAGATGTTCCAAACAATGGCACACCATTGATTTTGAGTGGTTTTATCGCTGCAGCGCCTGTATTATCTGTAGGGGAGGCGAATATATTAATTTTTGGTGGTGCAGGCGGAGAGAATCAGCCCCTAGCACTAAGACTAGAATTGGAACAAGAAATAGAAGCGTTAAAAAGTTGCCATGATGTCAACCCAACACTTCATTTAGACAAGATAAAAACATTGGAAAACGAAAGTATTTCACTATTGAGGGGCACCACTTTCTCAAGGATATTGTGGTCCTATAATACCCAAAAGGATAGCTGGACTAAATTGGAAACATTACCAGAAAACCCACAAATCGTAACCAATGCACTGTATTGGAACAATGCCATTTTTATCCCCTGCGGAGAAATAAGCCCAGGCGTGAGGACTTCCGCAATTTTAAAATTATCTATAAAAATATAGCCTTAAAATAGAAGTTATTAGTTTGTGCATTTAGGTTAACACCAATTACCCGCTTTAACTACATCATTTCCCTCAATTGACTTTACCGAAGGTTTGTCTACCTCCTAAGTGTTGAAAAGTTATAACTAAGGAGGCTAAGCCATGGGGCATACTCTGAATATGCTTAGAACAAATTTTACCCGCTCAATTAGTTATGAAATATTCTGGATAGAGCCATTTGAAATTATTGTTTTTACTGTATGAATGGTTTGGAAAATGGGTATTTACAGAATCTATTTCCTTATTAAATCTCGCAAACTTCATAGGATTCAACAAGGGATCATCTGTCTTAAATTGCCAAGTTTCCAAGGCCGATATCAGCCTATTTAAGACATCTTGATGAGCAATATCACCAGCTAAGTTATTGAATTCGTAGGGATCTTCTTGGAGATCATACAACTCATATTTTGGTGGGTTTTTCCATACTTTATATGCATTGATTACCTCTGGTGATGAATTATTAACTTCCGATTCTTCCGTCCCTGCATCAAAATGCCCATTTATATGGGTTTCATAAAAGGTATAATGGGGGTTTTCTTTTCCATGCAGCATGTTCAAAATCAGTTTATATCTATAATCCCTCACACTTCTTCTCGGATAATACAATAGGCTAGTTGAGCCGTTGCCCCCAGCGAATATATATTCTCTATTATTTTTCACATGAGCTCCTTTCAATAAGGGCAATAATGACATTCCTGGAAGATTTTTCGGGGAATTAACTTTGGCGATATCTAGGAACGTAGGTAATAAATCGATCGTATTTACCAATTCGTTTTGACGAACACTCTTTGCTTTGATGCTAGGATCTTTAATGATTAGCGGGATCCGCAACCCCGCCTCATAGTTACTACATTTTCCTCTTGAGAATTGCGCCCCATGATCACCCAAATATATGATAATAGTATTATCTGCTTTCCCAGAGGCTTGGAGCTCTTTTAGCAGCATCCCTACGGATTCATCCAATCTGTCCATACTGTTATAATAATTAGCGGTATACTCCCTTAATCGTTCACTATCAGCCCCTATAAACGGTAAGGAACCCTTCAAATCAACACCATCCATAGGATTTTTGGGCATCCCTTCAACTTGTTTTTGCAACGGGAAATGGGCATCGGGATAATTTACCATTAAAAAGAAAGGCTTATCCGAACCCTTAATGAAATTAGATGCTTCCTCCGCATATTTTTTAAGGTCCTTCTTACCAAAATTACTTCCTGGAATTGCGCTAAACTCAAAAGGAATTTCCTTTTCAGGGTTTACATGTAGCTTACCAATGATACCCGTGGAATACCCCGCCTCATTCAAATATTTTGGTAAGGTTTTCACATTATCATACATCCTGAACTTGTGTGTCGCTAAGCCTATCTGTCCGTTTTGATGCGGATATAATCCAGTAAAAATAACCGCTCTGGAAGGACTACATACACTATAAGGAACAAAAGCTCGCTCAAACAACACCCCTTCCTGCGCCAAATTATCCAAGTTTGGTGTGCTTACCTCTTTAACACCATAACAACCTAGGTCTGGACCATTATCCTCTGACACGATCAACAAAATATTAGGTCTTTTTGTTTCTGTTTTCTTTGATGATTTACACCCAAATACAAACAGAGAAAATACCGATAGGACAACGATTTTACTTGTAATAGTTTTCATAGACATATCACTATTAATTTTGAATATAGGGCGCTTCAATTATCACATCATTGTGCAAAGCAATTAAAGCTTTTTTTAGTTTTTTGAAAATCTGAGGCTCCATTTCTGAAATATCAGTGTCCTGATGAACATCTTTTTTAATGTTGTATAATTTAAAATCAGTAAGTTCGGCACTTTTTATGATACTTACCTCATTAGGGTGGAACCTCCCGTTTTTATGAAAATCCCCCACGTTCCACTGGGCTCCTAAAATAAAATCACCTTCCCTTAGCAAAGATTGAGGCCCTCCCCACGGGTCGTAAAAATGCCAATGCAATGCCTTCTTTCTCTTAATCTCTTTATTATAAAAAATTGGACCAATGTCCGTTCCATCAAGTTTAAGATACTTGGGAATTTTAATTCCTGTCAATTTACAGATTGTTGGTAAAAGGTCGGTATTTGCCATCGGTGTTTCGTTGGTTTGTCCAGGGACAATAGTTCCCTTCCACCTAAATATACCAGGGACTCTTAGGCCTCCTTCAAACATATGGCGTTTGTAGCCCTTATAGGGACCCGCAGAACCATGGGATTTATTAAAATAGCCGTTCGGGGTATATTGTGCCGGACCATTATCTGATGTAAAAAATACCAACGTATTTTCCGATAAGTTTAAATCATCCAGTTTTTTGATTATTCTTCCTACCGCTTGATCCAAGTTGGCCACATTGGCATAATATTCCGCATTCTTACCGTGACCAACATATTGTTCTGTAAGACCGGGTGGAGAGAATATCGGTTCATGAGGCTCGAGAAAGGCGATATACTGGAAAAAAGGTTGGCTAAAATTTCTTTTATGCTCCAGCCAATCTATTGCTTCATCTGCAACAATATCAGCTGCATAGCCTTTTGTTGTTACAGGTTCTCCATTTCTAAAAAATCCATCGGGGTCCAAATGCTTGAGACTATATTGACAACCGAACCAATAATCAAATCCGTGATCGTTTGGCTGGGGTTGTTCAGGTACATTAAATTTTCCATTTAAATGCCACTTTCCAACACTTGCAGTTTGATACCCCCCCTTTTTCAAAAGGGATGCAATGGTAACTTCCTTTTTTGGGAGATACATTGTTGAATCAGGAGCGATCCAATCATAAACACCAGTCCTGTATGGTATCCTTCCGGTTAACAACCCTGCTCTAGATGGGGAACACATTGGTGACGAGGCATAACACTCTGTCATTTTCATGCCTTCTTCCGCCAACCTATCCAGATTAGGTGTCTTTATAAAAGGATGGCCATAACTACGAAGGTCACCAAACCCTAAGTCGTCCGCTACAATTATTATAATATTGGGTGGATTTTTGGATTGGCCATTTAACACAAAGACAGACAAAATACTGCAGCCAATAAATATCATTTTTAACTGTTTTTGCACAATTGCTTTTTAAGGAATAATTAATCAAAAAAAATAAAGGGAAGGCCATCACAACCTTCCCCTTCAAACTAACTCAATCAACTCTACTAACTCAACTTTTTTTAAACAGGCTTATTAATAGCCAGGATTTTGCTCAATTAAACCATTCAAGCTTATAGTTTCTTGTGAAATGGGAAATAGCCTTTTATGTTCTGGTTCTCCTATCAAACTTGGCACCAACTCGAAGGCTTTTTCAAATCTCAACAAATCGTACCATCTTTTGCCTTCAAAGGACAATTCAAACAAACGTTCTTGTAAAATGGCATCATCGTTGGCATCCAGTGTTCCACTAACAAATTCATGACCAGGATAGTTTTCTCCATAAGCCCTTTGTCTAATCAAGATCATTTCTGCCGAGGGATCTTGGCCCAAAGCATTTTTGGCCTCGGCAATCATCAAGAGCACGTCCGCATAACGGTATAGAATAATATCATCCATATATTTTCTTGTCCCTGCATCAACAAAACCTCTAAACTTCAATGCTGCCGATGCGTAAAACTGGTCATAAACACCAGGGTTATTAGGGTTCTCTGTGTTCATCAGAACAAATGTGGCATTCTTTCTCGAATCATCACTGGTCCATTGACTTCTAAAACCTGCTGCCGGAGCCCATCTGTTCAAGCCACCGCCTTCTCCTAACAAAGCCTTAGCAGCTGGGTCACCATTGGTTGGAATTTGGTCGCCTCGGATGTAAATACCATCATTAAAATTATTACCAGATTCCAAATCTTCATAATGAATAGCCATTATAACCTCTTTGTTCTCCTTATTGTCATACCTAAAAATGTCATCATAAGTGGACAATAAATCTACATCAGCGGTTCTAACACTTTCCAATGAAGTCAAAGCCGTAGTTATATCGGAAGTTCCGCCTCCCATAAGTTTCCCTGTCCACAAATAGACATCCCCTTTAAGTGCATTTACCGCAGGTTTTGACCACTGTGACCTTCCGTTGGAAAATGTGTTGTCGGGGAAAAGTCCCAGAGCTGCATCAATATCAGATTTCACCAAGCTCATAACCTCCGAAACATTGTCCCTTGCTTTAAAACTGTTCACTGGATCAAACCCCTCTGTAGGTTCAGTATTTACGGGAGCGTCTCCCCATACCTTAGCTATAATAAAATAACAATATGCTCGCATTGCATGTGCCTGTGCCAAGGCTATATTTTTCTTGGCATCAGAGTCAAAGTCAATATCTGGACCATATTTTAAAATTAAATTTGCGTCATGAATCACGGTATAAAGGTTCTTCCAATCCGGTCCGGCTGCATCGGGATCCAAAGTATTTTCAAAATATCTTTCCCTACCCTCAGAAGCTTGTAAACCATAGCTCAAAACTTCTGAACGGGCTTCACCCCATGAAAATAAATTATCATTTGCATCGGAACGGAATCTTACATACATTCCGTTCACGTAAGAATCAACGTCCCCTTGATTTTTCCAATAAGAATTGGCGCCAATAACACTTTCAGGTATGAGGTTCAGGTCCTTTTCGCAAGATGTAGCTACCAACATAAATGGAAGTATTATCATTGCTATTATTCTAAATGTCTTCATAATATTTAAGTTTTTATATTTTCTGTTCATTTTTATAATGACACATTCAATCCTAATAAGAAGGTTTGTGGATTTGGATATCTTCCATTATCAATTCCTCCGTCCTCAGGTAATAACCCCCTATAATTGGTGAGGTAACCTAAATTACTTCCTGTAGCATATAATCTAAGATTGGATATCCCCAAATTTGAAACTCCTGGTGTTATCGGCAGATTGTAGCTCAATGTAATTTCTCTTAAGGCCAAGTAATCACCTTTTTCATAAAAATCAGAATTCATTGCCTGGTTTTGACCTCCTCCAGTTCTAAAGTTATTATTTTGTGCCAGTTGATCTGCCCAATAGTACCTTGGAATATCTGTAACATCTCCTTCGTTTTCCCATGACCTCAATACTTCCTTGGTAATACCTATATCCCCTTGCCATTGTCCCAAAAACACTCCGTGCATTTGATTCGCTATAGTATGACCTATTGAGAAATCAGTACGAACGGTTAAACTAAGATTCTTATAATTGAAGGTATTGGTAAACCCACCAGTCCAATCTGGATATTCATTACCAACGAATACCCTATCCAAGGTATTGATAATTCCATCATTGTTAACATCCCGAAATATGATATCACCTCCCTGTTTGCGTTTGTCAGATCCAGCGACCAATTCATCAATAGGTCCCGCCTCTGCTTCAGCGGTGGTTGCATAAACCCCTAAAACTTCATAGGTGTAGAGATCCCCAATTGCATGTCCCTCTTGCAGTCCGGCTACCCATCTAGTTCCTCCATTTATTGGATCCGCTACTTCATAGCCACCAATTCTGTTGTTCTCATTACCATTTTCAGGTAATTTGGTAATAGTGTTTTTATTATGAGATAGGTTTAGTGCAGATGTCCATCCGAAATTTTCACCCTCGATGATACTGGCATTCAATTCCAATTCCACCCCTTCGTTGTTCAAATCTCCCAAATTCGTCAAAATACTTGAAAATCCAGTCACTTTTGGCAAAGTAAAACTTGTTATCAAATTATGAGTGTCCCGATTGTAATAATCGAACAATAAGGTTACTCTATTATTAAAAAGACCTAGATCAAATCCTGCACCAATAGCTTCTGTTTCCTCCCATTGAAGAGCATCATTGGAAAGAGATGAGTTAAGTACAGCAGCTTGTCCATTGTATCTACTACCAACCGCATATTCGCCTTGATATTTATAATCTTCCAATTCACCAATATTTCCTGTCACACCGTAACTGACTCTAAATTTTAAAGAACTAAAGGTTGAGGAATTATCACTCCAGAAATCTTCCCTATGCACATTCCATCCAGCAGAAACACCTGGGAAAGTTCCCCATTTAAAATCAGCTCCTAAATTTGATGCTCCATCATGTCTAACACTGGCAGTTATAAGATACCTCTTCTTATAATCATAATTTAGCCTTCCGAAGAATCCAATAATATTTCTAGAAGAAAACGAACTCGTAACATTTGTGGGTTCAGCCGAGGCATTTAATGTTGATATGAGATCTGATGATGCTCCCCTTCCCGCTGCACCTAAAATGAAGGCCTCCCTACTAACCCTGGAAAAGCCCGCTTTAGCGTTCAAGGAATGATCATCCCCAATGTTTTTTGCATAAGTAAACACTCCCTCAATCTGGGTTGATATATCTTGCGCGAAATCTGCACTTGCGCCTCTGGAATCATTAAAAGAAGTTGCTGTATTAAAATATGACTTTTGGAATGAATTGTCTAAATCCTGCTCTTGAGAATAAGAAAAGAACGGAGAGAATGTTAAATCAGAGAAAATTTGATAATCTGCACCAATAGAAAGTGCCAACCTATAATCCCTACGCTCCTTATCAAATCTACCTAGATGGTACACCGGATTTCCGATACTCCTATTCTGACCAGGTGCCAAGGTACCGTCCTCAAAAGTGAATTTGGCCGTTGGAGGCAAACCTAAGGAACGTTGAAAAATTTGATTGGAACTATAGACTTGATTATTGTTTGAGGTACTGTAGTTTACACGACCCCACACTTTAAAGTTATCCCTAATATTGAATCCACCGTACATTTTGGCAGTATAACGCTCATAATCCGTCCTCAGAGCTACACCTTCACTATTAAGATACCCAACACTTACGTCGTATTCAGCCCCTTCAGTGCTCCCAGAAAATGAAAGATGATGGTTAGTGGTAATTCCAGTTTTAAATAATTTTTCTTGCCAATCAGTACCCTGAAAAATAATTGTTTTTGTGGGATCTATGGGATCTGACATACTTTCCCATCCTTCATTGAGTTTATGATCATTAACTCCAGGTTGCAAATATTGGGTTGTAAAACTCGTATTATTGGTTAAATCATTACCAATACCAGCGCCAACCGGCAAATCTAACCTTGAAAGGCGCTCCGGATGCTTTTCCCCTGTGGCCGCTAGGCCCAATCTTCCATAATAAATATAGTCTCTCGCAGAAACCAAATCATAGGTCTTCCCAATCTGCGACATGCCCGTGGTCATATTGTAGCTTATTTTAGGCTTTCCTTTACCAGTTTTGGTTGTAACAATCACCACACCATTAGAGGCCCGAGAACCATAAATGGATGCTGCAGCGGCATCTTTCAACACCTGTACCGAAGCAATGTCAGCTGAGTTAAGGTCATCCATATTATCCCTAATTATACCGTCAATTACATATAACGGTCCAGCACCATCTGGATTATTGATAGAAGTACCTCCACGTATTATAATACGTGTTCCTGCACCTGGTTGTCCAGAAGTCTGCTGAGCCCTGATTCCCGCAACAGATCCCTGTAGGGCTTGTGTCGCATTGGCAAAAGGGACGTTTTCCAAGACTTTTGTATCTAATTTTGATATCGACGAAGTAAGTGTTTCCCTAGATTGCGACCCATACCCCACAACAACGACTTCATCCAATTGGGAGGCATCCTCGGAGAGGGTTACATTGATTACTGTCCGATTACCTATGGAAATTTCTTTCTTCGTAAAACCAAGGTAACTGAAAATCAACACATCTACTGATGTTGCATTGATGGAAAAATTACCATCAAAATCACTTTGTACCCCGTTGGTGGTATTCTTTACCAATACATTGGCACCAGGAAGTGGCTGACCGGAATCATCCGAAATAGTCCCGGTTACAGTCTTTTCTTGGGCGTGAACACCCGAGAAAAGCAAAATAGCTGCCAAAGTGAGTACACAATTTAAAATTTTGTTTTTTCGTTTCATTTTTGTTAGTTATTATGTATTACATAAGCCAATATTAGACATAAAATTAATTTTAACCAAATTTTAAGAATGTTTTTAATGTTAAATATTTTTTCTTATAAAGTTCGGAGCGACCAAATATGAAAAAAATGGTGGTCTAAATGGCAATCGAGATTATTAGTATTGCAATTGATATAGTCGTTAAAACAACCATTTTTATTGTACTTTCAGTAGATATGGTTGTACGAGTTTTGATAGTAACCTACAAATGCTCTACCAAAAGCTGAAATATAGTAAACTGATAACCTGACCCAATAAATTAGATTTATTTTAGAATTTTATACAAGCACCTCTCGGATTTTTTTGAAAATCCACATACTTACCGTAAAATTGCATTATGTATAACATTGTAAAATCAATATCATGTGGTGCAAAGCAAAATTTAACTGGCAGTTTAACTATGTTCGAAATTGACCAATAACCAAATAAACCATACTCTAGTTAATTATTATGCTTTTTATAATTAACGGGACTTTTGTTACACTTTAGGATTAATCAAAATATTTAAATAATGTTCAAGGGAGTTTTATATATATTTTTATTCCTAGCGCTCGGGGAATTAATAGTATACCTACTAAATCTTTCAATAGCTGGCAACCTTGTTGGAATGATAACTATTTTCACAGCCTTAAAGTTAAAGGTCATAAAATTGAATGATATTAAACCAGCATCAGATCAGTTTATAAAATATATGATTTTATTTTTTGTGCCCTATGGCGTGGGTCTAATGACCTTTTATGATGTTCTGAAGATTCATTGGCTCGCAATTGTTGTCAGTACTGTTATAAGCACTGTTCTAACCCTGTATATAACAGGTATCATATTACAAAAATTCGGCAAGCATGAGTGAAATCTATCAGCAACCACTTTTTGGTATCTTCATTACCCTCCTAGCTTTTCAACTGGCACAATTCATAGACCATAAATGGAAATTTGTCCTTTTTAATCCAGTTCTGCTGTCAGTTCTGTCCATAATAAGTTTTCTAGTCATTTTTAAAATTGATTTTGAGACCTATAACATTGGAGGGCAATATTTAGGGTTTTTATTAGGACCTACGGTCGTTGCGCTTGGGGTTCTCTTTTATGAGAAATACGAGCAAATCAAATTGAATTTACTACCCTTTGTATATGCCGTAGTTATTGGTGGAACCATAAGTATAATTACTGTATGTTCCATAGCAATAGTACTAGGCGCTTCTGAACCGATTATAAGATCCATAGCCCCAAAATCTGTCACTACTCCTATTGCTATAGAAATCGCCTATATAATTGGTGGATTACCTTATATAACTGCCGGCGTAGTAATAGCTGTAGGAATTTTTGGAAATGCTTTTGGTCCAGCCATATTACGCAGTTTGGGAATAAGGAACAAAAATGCAATTGGTGCAGCCCTAGGAACCGCTGCCCATGGTATTGGAACCGCTAGAGCACTGGCTGAAGGAAATTTACCAGGTGCTTATGCTGGATTGGCGATGTGTATTAATGGGATGTTGACTGCTGTTTTCACTCCTTACATCGTAAACCTAGTTATATTATTATACAACTAAAATTATTCACACAATGAACAATGATATTATACGAGGACTCATTATCATAGTCCTTTTTGGGTACAGCTCACTTTGGGGTCAACAGAAGTCAACAATAAATCAATATCCTTTTTTCAAAATCAACACTGTGTTTGACCCAGAAACCGATAATATGGGATACCACAATTATCGTATTCCCTCACTTTTGGTAACAAAGAAAGGAACTACCCTTGCTATAATGGAAGGTCGGGAAGATTTGAACCACGACCATGCCAAAAACGATATCGTTTTAAAACGAAGCATTAACAGTGGCCATTCGTGGTCCTCCCCAAAGGTTATCGTTTCGGTCGATGACAATGTGGTGATGAATCCTGTTTTAGTACAATCGGCTAACGGAACTATTATTCTAACTTATATTTATTTTCCTGAGAAAAGACATAGCAGTGATAGGTCCCATGGAGTAAAGCAAGTGGAACCGGGATTGAAAGGGAATGCCATAGAAAAAATCTTTCTGATTAAAAGCCAAGATGAAGGGTTAAACTGGTCCGATCCTGAGGAAATAACCTATATCGCTAAATCCAACAAGCATAGTCTACACGCTATAAGTGGTCCTGGCGTGGGCATTAGACTAGAACACGGCAAGTTCAAAGATCGAATTATTATCCCCATGTCCGAAACTTTTTTACGAAATGGAATAAAAACTTCCAACAATTACGCTCTTTATTCCGATGATCACGGAAATAGCTGGAAACATGGAAAAGCCATTCCACCCTCGATTAAAGGAAAATCTGGGGGCAATGAAATTCAAATGGTAGAGCTGGAAGAAGGAGCTATCATGGCTTCCATTAGAGATAAAGGCTTTCGACTGATATCCAAAAGTTATGATGGTGGCAAAACGTGGGATAGATTAACAGCACATTCAGAACTAATGGACACCGGCAGCATGTCGCCTTTATTACGTTATCGGTTTAAACAAGGCAATATTCCCGGAGTAATGGTCCATGTTGGTGTGACTGGCAGAATGGATGGCAATAAAAGGGGTAAAGCTATAATTGCCTTGAGTTATGATGACGGAGAATCCTGGCCGGTTCAAAAGCCATTGTATAATGGTAAATTTGACTATTCCTCCTTGGCCATTTTACCTGATGGAACCATTGGTATGTTGGCCGAATATGACTTTAATGGGGAGCGGGCAAAAATACAGCTAGCTACATTCAATTTAGCATGGGTTGAAAATCAAGATGTAACAACATTAACGTTAGACAAAACAATAACAAAACCAAAAACCTTTTTTAAAACGCACCGTGATCACCAACTTCCCAGTGATATGGTAATTCAGAAATTTCAAGTGCTACTGGAAGCTAAAGCCCATGGTACACCTGACAACTTGGTCTATCAATACGAATTGATAGAAGGACAAGGTGAAGCGCAGTTGTTAAACCAGAAAAACCTAGGTAAATCCTCTTCCTCCAACGAGAATACATTCCTAGCGGATTGGTATGGTCCAAATGTGATTAAAGTAACGGCAAAAAATAAAAAAGGTGAGCTTATTGCGTCTATATTGGACACCATTTTTGTGCATTTTTCCCATACTCAAATGGCTGGTGGGGATATTAAAAACCTAGATAGTAAGTATTCAGGCAAAGAATATATAACTGGAAAAATTTTAAACGACACCTTGGCTTATAAAGGAATGCGTTTTTTACCTTCTGATGTTTCCCAAGGAGATTCCCGTTATGAAGGCACTAGGTTTGGAGCCTACCAAACTAAGGAGCCACGTGTAATTGCTCTTAAAAATGGCGTATTGGTCGCCTCTTATCATTATCAGGTTAAAGGGGCTAACGACGCCCCTCCGGGACTTACATTAGTACTGACAAGAAGTTTGGACGGTGGTAAAACATGGACAGACGATCAATTACTGATGCAGGATATAAATGGTGTTGTTGCCTATACATCCATGGTCGAATGGGGAGATCAGATTCATTGCTATTTTTCCGGAGGCCATAGCTCACATCCACAAGCCGACAAATACAAGGGTGTATACAGAACGGTTAGCAAGGATCAAGGCAAAACGTGGTCTAGACCTG
Source organism: Arenibacter sp. S6351L (assembly GCF_023016025.1). Classification (NCBI taxonomy): domain Bacteria; kingdom Pseudomonadati; phylum Bacteroidota; class Flavobacteriia; order Flavobacteriales; family Flavobacteriaceae; genus Arenibacter; species Arenibacter sp. S6351L. The sequence continues at coordinate 113,900 of NZ_JALKBB010000016.1, forward strand.
AATCGATGAATGAAATGACCAAATTACTCACCTTCAAAATGGATACTATCGCCCCGAACCAATCCCCCTCTACCAATGCGCTATTTATTCCGGATATGGAGTGGGAAGGCAAAAAAGGAGATGCCTATATAGTTCCTTTTTATGTTGATCCCGTTAAATTCCTAATAACTTTGGACGGAGGGAATTCTTGGGACTTGTTCTATGATGTTCTAGACTATCCAAAGTATAAGGGAGACCTCAACGAAATTTCCTGGGCACTGCTGGAGAATAGAACTATATATGTAGTCTCAAGGCGACAAAGAAAAACCGGCTATAAAAACGAAATGCTATTTGACCTTAAAGGAAATCCGACATTTATTGGCCAAACCCGCAAAAACCACAAGGCTAGAAGGTGCCATCAAGGAGCCGTAAAAATACCTGAAGGACCATTTAAAGGACGGATTGCCGTAGCTAGTAATTTTAGCGGAGACCGGGAGGAGGCAACCATTTCAATTTCAGAGACTCCAATGGCCGAAAAATTTAGCACTAAATACCTAACTACCAATGCTGCATGGGGATACTGCCATTTAGATTGGAACCCTAAATTAAAAGGTTTTGTTCTAGTAGGAGAATCAGAGCCTTTTGATGAAAATGAGCAAATAGTCAATATGGACGATGGTCCTGATAGAAATGAACGATTCTCACTAGAGTTTTTTGCTTTCAGTCCTGAGTTTTATGATACCTTAATTGAGGCTGATATTAATGAACAACAATGATCTAAGGTACTGATTGGTACTCCTCCATTAAATAAAATGGACTGATGTCGTATCTCTGATCATAATAATATTAAAAAAAAATGTAATTGTCTTTTAGATGGAAGATATATTGATTTTAAACAAGCCCGGTGTTAAAATTAGTGACCCCCTGCTTTTTGTTTTTCAAAACCAAATAAATTTCAATTTAGCATATTCATAAAACACTTACATTGAGCAATTTATGAAATGTGAAATAGTATTAAGTATAACTATATTTCCATAAAATTGAGCCCAAAGTGCGCATTTTTTTAAATTATAGGTTAAACAAAAAAGGCTCCCAATTTCTTGGAAGCCTTGTCTTTGTTACTGTGGGCCCTACTGGGTTCGAACCAGTGACCTCCTGCTTTTAAGGCAAATCAATTATTCCCTTCAATAATTTCTGATTCTTAATGTTCTACTTTTTTTAAATAAAGTAAAAACTTCCATTTGTTTTGACATTGTTTTACCAAAACAAAAAAAGCCGACTCCTAAAAGTCGGCTTTCCCTTGTTGTACAGGCGGAGAGACTCGAACTCTCACACCTCACGGCACTAGATCCTAAGTCTAGCGTGTCTACCAATTCCACCACGCCTGCATTGACTCCGATTATTATCGGGATGCAAATATAAAGTAATTTTTCAATTTTAAAATACTTAGCCAATAAAAAGTTCTTTTTTGTAAATTTAGCCTTCAATTAAATCAAAACATGCAAGACATTTCGGAATACCTAGTCAAAAACAAAGAACGTTTTATCAATGAATTGATACACCTCCTCAAGATACCCTCAGTAAGCGCTGACCCAGCGTATTCCCAGGATGTCATCAATGCTTCCGAAGCCGTTAAAGCTTCACTCTTGGAGGCCGGTTGCGATACCGTAGAAATTTGTGAAACCAACGGATACCCCATAGTCTACGGGGAAAAAACAATAAATCCGGAATTGCCCACCGTTTTGGTTTATGGCCATTATGACGTTCAACCAGCAGATCCCATAGACCTTTGGACCTCCCCTCCATTTGAACCGGTTATAAAATCCACCGACGTTCACCCCGAAGGGGCCATTTTTGCAAGAGGCGCCTGCGATGACAAGGGACAAATGTATATGCATGTAAAGGCCTTGGAATTTATGGTAAAAACCAACCAATTGCCCTGCAACGTAAAATTTATGATCGAAGGGGAAGAGGAAGTCGGAAGCGAGAATTTGGGCACTTTTGTAGCCGAAAACAAAGAAAAATTGGCCAATGACATCATCTTAATTTCAGATACCGGCATGATTGCCAATAATGTACCTTCCATAACCACTGGTTTACGTGGACTCAGCTATGTGGAAGTCGAAGTGACCGGGCCCAACAGGGATTTGCACTCAGGCCTATACGGCGGAGCTGTGGCCAATCCCATCAATGTATTGACCAAAATGATTGCTGCACTTCACGATGAAAACAACCATATCACCATCCCTGGATTCTATGATAAAGTGGAAGAACTTTCCAAGGAAGAACGTGCAGAAATGGCCAAGGCACCTTTTAGCTTGGAGAACTATAAAAAAGCCTTGGATATAAAAGCCGTTTATGGAGAAAAGGGCTATACCACCAACGAACGCAACTCCATTAGACCTACCTTGGACGTTAACGGAATATGGGGCGGATATATTGGTGCAGGTGCAAAAACCGTTATTGCCAGTAAGGCCTATGCTAAAATTTCCATGCGCTTGGTACCTCATCAGGATTGGAAAGAAATAACAGAACTGTTCAAGACCCATTTCGAAAGTTTGGCTCCGGACGGAGTTACCGTAAAGGTTACCCCACACCATGGCGGTCAAGGGTATGTAACACCCATAGATAACAATGCCTACAAAGCTGCCTCAAAAGCATATGAAACCACCTTTGGCAAGACCCCAATACCTCAGCGTAGCGGAGGCAGCATCCCCATAGTTTCCCTTTTCGAAAAGGAATTGAAAAGCAAGACCATCCTTATGGGCTTCGGCTTGGATAGTGACGCCATACATTCTCCCAACGAGCATTTTGGGGTCTGGAACTACCTAAAAGGCATAGAAACCATTCCTTATTTCTATCAATATTTCACGGAATTATCCAAATAAGCAAGAATCATGTTATTGGGCGTTTCCCTCGCGGGTCGCTCTTTCCGCTATATCTTTTTTGGCTTAAAGCCCGCAAAGTTTCTGTTCTAATCCTGCAAGGTTTTGGAAACCCTGTAGATATTTCGGTCACATTTATATTCTAGTCCTACAAGGTTTTAAAAACCTTGCAGGACCGCTTTTTGGGGCCTGACATGAGCCAAAAAAGGATGCCACTGCAATAGCTAACGCAAAATCAATTAAAAATGAAACCGGGTTTAGCAATACTCAAACAGAGTAGATTCTTTCTAGAATATCAGGGGATCTATTCTGATTCATTTACCTGCCAAAAGCGGCTCCCCACCCTGGACAGGGAGGGGTGGATTCTTTACCGACAACGAGTCGGAAAAGAAGACGGGGCGGGTAGAAAGCCCGTAAAAATAGAGATCGCACTAATAGCCACATCACAAAAGCCCGAGGATACACACTACCCCTTCCGCCATCACGACAAAAAGGTCGGGATGCCTCCTTCCCCTGCGCACTATTGGGTAGTCCTGCAAGGTTTCTAAAACCTTGTAGGACTAAAGCACCTAGCTTACCAAGACTTCCAGACAAATTAAAACGCTCTTACTCCATACCTACAAGGTTAAAAAAAACCTTGCAGGATTAGAACCAAGCCTACACCGGAAAACCAGATAAGCAATGATGACCTGACAACATACCTATAAGGTTTGACAAACCTTGCAGGATAAAGGCCAAAAAAGGATGCCGCTGCAATAGCTAACGCAAAATCAATTAAAAATGAAACCGGGTTTAGCAATACTCAAACAGAGTAGATTCTTTCTAGAATATTAGGGAATCTATTCTGTTTCATTTACCTGCCAAAAGCGGCTCCCCACCCTGGATAGGGAGGGGTGGATTCTTTACCGACAACGAGTCGGAAAAGAAGACGGGGCGGGTAGAAAGCCCGTAAAACTAAAGGGTGCCCAAACAGCCACCTCACAATAGCGTCAGGATTTACACTACCCCTTCCGCCATCACGACAAAAAGGTCGGGATGCCTCCTTCCCCTGCGCACTATTGGATAGTCCTACAAGATTTTAAAAACCTTGTAGGACTATAGCACCTAGCTCAGCAAGACTTCCAGATAAATTAAAACGCTCTTACTACATACCTACAAGGTTTTTAAAACCTTGCAGGATTAAGGCCAAAAAAGGATGCCGCTGCAATAGCTAACGCAAAATCAATTTACAATCTCTTGGGTCAGTTCCTAAACCCGTCATTCAGGCAAAACTATTTATTCAACCGCGATTCAATGTTCATCACTCTCAGCAAGAAAAACACCTCTACACTTGTAGAATTAAAATATTTGCTCTATGTTTGTAGAGCAAATAATCATTTTACAAATGAAACTATCAAAAACAGAAGAAGAATTAATGAACCACCTCTGGAAGCTGAACAAAGCTTTTATGAAGGATCTATTGGAGGTCTACCCCGAGCCCAAACCCGCCACCACAACTGTGGCTACCTTATTAAAGCGAATGACGGACAAAGGCTTTGTTGGGTATAACTTGTTTGGCAACGCTAGACAATACTACCCTTTGGTAAAGAAAAAAGATTATTTCTCCAAACACTTGAACGGACTCATTAAAACCTTTTTTAACGACAGCACCTCCCAGTTTGCTTCCTTCTTTGCCAAAGAAACAGATTTGAGCAAGGAAGAGCTGGAAGAATTAAGAAACTTGATCGATACAGAAATTAAAAACAAATAGCCATGTGGATCTATCTTTTAAAATTTAGTGCGTGCTTGGCCATACTCCTTCTATTTTACAAATTAGCGTTGGAGAGGGTCCATATTCATCATTTTAAAAGATATTATCTCCTATCCGCTTTTATCATTTCCCTTTGTATTCCCCTAATCACCTTTACCCAATATGTTACAGTAACATTAGAGCCAACCCTGATTCCAGAGTACATTGGCCAAACCAGCAGTAATCCCATAGAAAACGAAAACAACACTGCCCAAATATTACCAATTATTTTATGGGGTATTTACACTTTAGGGGTATTAATTTTCGCCCTCAAGTTTTTGAAAAACCTCAGGGCGTTGATCAAAAATATTAAGAACAATCCCAAATTAAAATCCGGACGTATCCATCACGTGTTGCTTCAAGAACTTATTGCTCCGCACACCTTTTTTAGCTATATTTTTTTCAATAAAAACAATTACGAAACCGAGAAAATTCCGCAAGAAGTTTTTTGGCACGAGGAAACCCATGCCTTACAAAAACACAGCTTGGATATCTTACTGTTGGAGCTGATTCAAATTGTCTTCTGGTTTCACCCATTGATTTACTGGGCAAAGCATTTGGCAAAACTGAACCACGAATTTTTAGCGGACCAGGCCGTTTTAAAAAGAGGAACAAGTATTACCAACTATCAAAACTTGGTATTGGCATTCTCATCAAATGCCGTAACATCCCCTTTGGCAAACGCCATTCATTATTCATCAATCAAAAAACGAATCGTCATCATGAAAACACAAACATCAAAAAGAGCCATTTGGCTTAAAAGTTTATTGCTAATTCCATTAATAGCACTCCTACTCTACAGTTTTAGCACCAAAGAAGTTCTTGAAATTCAAGAAATCGAGACCGTTACTATTGAGCAGGGCTACCAACATGAAACAATAGTAGAGGATATTGTACAGGAAATAATTAATGATTCAAAAAATCAAAATATTCCAACACAAGAAATTTCTATAGCCATTAATAAAAAAGGACAGTTGTTGGTCAATGCTGATTTGGTTAAAATCGAAGACTTAAAATCACACCTACCTAAATACAACCAAGGCCTAACCAAGGAACAAAGAGAGCAAAGCGTTAGGGCCATTATTAGTGTAGAGAAAGAAACTCCGGACAATATTATAAAACAAGTAGATGCTATTTTAATGGACTATGGCGTAGCCACCATAGACATTAAAGGACCAACAGGATTCCCAACCCAAGTCGGGGCCACCAAAACGGAAATACAGGAATTCAACACCCTTGCCAAAAAATACAATGCTCAACCCCAAGAAAAAAGGATTATTCCGCTAAAGGACCTAAAGATCTTAGAAACTATTTACAGTCGTATGAGCAATGAGCAAAAACAGCAGGCACAGTCCTTTCCAGAATGTCCACCACCCCCACCGGCTCCTGCTCCTGCTCCAAAGCCGGTTCCAACCATAAAAAAGGGTGAGCCAAGTCCTATTCCATCAGTTCCAACTCCGCCAAAGACAGAAACAAAAGTTGACCATGAAGAAGAGTTAGGAAACAATAATCATAACTCAAGAAAAGTGGTGTTGAAAGCGAAAATAGTACCCGTTGTTAGCTCCGATTTCCCACCTCCTCCTCCAACTATTGCAACCCACGTCAATACCGAAAACTATTCGAAAGAAGTGAAATATGCGATTAATACCTATTTAAAAAAAGCGAAAAGCTATAGGGCTGCAGTCTCCCGTTACCACAACGAGCACAAGGGTAGTATTGATGAACTAAAAAAAAACTATGTAGAAGTAATGCAATTTTACGATACATATAAAAAATTGGCATATAAGGAAAATCATTATGTGCATCCGGTCCCATTATATAATGACCCTAATGGGGAATTTGGAAAACCAAATTCTACGCCAAACGTTGATGAAGATAATATTCCATCACCAACTTTAAAAAGTAGTTCCAATCAAAAATTAAAGGCTATAAAAGAGCCTTCTGTATATTATGGACATTTGTACACTGTACCTCAACCACCACCTCAGAAAAATCCAAATCCAGTGGAATATATAAGGGAATTGGCAGAAAAAGGAGCCACCTTTTATATTGGCCCCCATCAACATAAGACAACTGAAGTAATCGAATTAGTGAGAAAGAGTAAAGATCCTAGCATTGATGTAAGCGATTACCCAAGGGTACAACTGGGTGGATGTTAATCGCATACATACCAATCAAAATTTAAAGCAGACCTGAAAGGTTTCTAAAACCTTGTAGGACTAAAACCGTCACCCAACTGGGATACCTACCAAGCAATTCAAACCTCTCAAGATTAGAAGCAAGCCTAAAGGGGAAAACCAGATAAACAATCATATCCCAACACCATACCTACAAGGATTATAAAACCTTGCAGGATTAGGGAGAGGCCGATAAAAAATTAAAAAAAACAGCTCCTCACCCTGGACAGGGAGGGGTGGATTCTTTACCGACATCGAGTCGGAAAAGAAGACGGGGCGGGTAGAAAGTCCCTAAAAACAGAGATTGCACTTATAGCCACATCACAAAAGCCCGAGGATACACACTACCCCTTGCGCCATCCCTACAAAAAGGTAGGGATGCCACCTTCCCCTACATGGGGAAGGAGCTTCCATCTCCTATCCATCACAAGGTAGTCCTGCAAGGCTTCAAAAACCTTATAGGACTAAGACAATCACCCAACTGAGACACCTACAAGGTTTGACAAACCTTGTAGGATTAGGAAAAGGGCACAAAAAAGCCAAGAGGCCCAAAAATCCTAAAATTAGAATTCAGGCCTCTCGGCTAAAATCCATACTAATATTGTTCCAAAAGGTAATTTAACAAATCCGTGGTAGTAACAATCCCGACCAAGTCTCCATTCTCAACCACCGGCAAAGCATGAAATTCCTTTTTGGCCAAAATCTCCGCTACCTCTTTAACAGTCAACGAAGGGGATATATGTACTGGATCTTTCACCATTACCTGTTCTATGCTCAACATGTTATAGACCGCAGTGTCTACTTGGGAATCATCCTCTCCATAGTTATCAACAAAACTAATCCGTAATAAATCCGTCAAACTCAGAATTCCAATAATCTTTTTATTGTTCACAACTGGAATATGCCGAATCTTATGCTTTTCGAACAATTTTTCGGCGTCCAATAAACTGTTGGTGTGATTTATTGTAATTAAATCTGTTGTCATAATTTTTGATACTGGCTCTCTTCTTTTCATACTTTAATAAATTTTGAAATTGTTTAATATTTGGTCGATTTAAAAGGGGAGTACCAATGCACATATAGCAAGTAATCGCAATAAAACCAAAAGGTCCGTATTACCCGTTTAAACCAACACACTAAAGGTCGCCAACATTCCTAACTTAAAACATGATATAAGTCAGCCAAAATAAAGATCCAGAAATTTTCAGGGCTAAAAACTTGCAAGACGAAAGTCGCAAGATAGGATTGATACCTACAAGGTTTTGGAAACCTTGCAGGACTAGAACCAAACCTAAACGGAAAACCATAGAGACAATAATGCCCTTACAACATACCTACAAGGTTTTTGAAACCTTGCAGGAACCAGCCCAAAAAACTTGCCGCTGCAAATGCTAATGCAAAATCAATTTACAATGCCGCCCAGTTTTGCAATACTCAAATAAAGTGGATTCTTTACCGACAGCCAGTTGGGAAAGAAGTCCGAGCGGGTAGAAAGTCCCTAAAAACAGAGATTGCACTTATAGCCACATCACAAAAGCCCAAGGATGCACACTACCCCTTCCGCCATCCCGACAACAAGGTCGGGATGACACCTTCCCCTACATGGGGAAGGAGCTTCCATTTCCTGTCCATGACATAGCAGTCCTGCAAGGTTTCCAAAACCTTGTAGGACTAAAACCATCACTCAAAGGAGATACCTACAAGATTCAAAATAAACCTCGCAGGATTTGAAATAAGCCTAAACGGAATACCCATTAAGCTATCAAACCCTTACACCAAACCTACAAGGTTAGCCAAACCTCGTAGGATTGGAAGCAAGCCCTTAAACCTACAACGTTTAGAAAAACCTTGCAGGATCGAGCCCCAAGAAAAAAAGGATATCACTCCAATACCCCACTATTCGTTAATAATCGATTTTGCCTTTGACTTCACTCTGGCCAAAAGTGATTTTTTGGGTTCACTCTCCGGTGCAGTCGTATTTTGTTCCTGGGCATCATTGCCATCTTTCACAACAAAGGATGGGTTAGCTATACCCTCAGTACTGTTACCTTTATTGGCGTCTAACGAAGATACGGGCATTTTAGTTTTTGTGGACGAAATAATCTCCCCCTGAAGCCAAGTTTTCACAAAAGCCGAAACTGCCGTATTTACCTCCTTACCTGCCCTATAACACGCTTTCCATTGTGGCGATTTACTCTCGTAATCCGGATTGACAAACTTTTTAATTTTATAATTATCGGGAGCACTAAGTTTTGCGTTAAAATCCACTTTTGAAACTAAGCTAAGATATTCCTCTAATTTTCTTTTTACCAGAACAGCGGGATCTGCCGGATAACTTTTTTCCCATTTCGTTTTATTAGGGGTTGGATCCTCATACAAGGCAACCGTGGCTTTTTGCTCCTCCAACATAGGTTCGAACATGGCAATAGATTGGGCATTTTCTTTTGGTGCCTTCCTGAGGTCGGTTAAGGCTGCCTCCAAATCCTTAATCCCATCCCTCATTCCCTGAAGTACAGCATCATCCATTCTAGGAGGCTCTGAACTTGGTTTACTGTCAGCCCTTTTCTTCTGGTACACGGCCATAAACTCCTCACTATTGCAATACAGCTTTATGTATTCACATAGTTCCTTGGCCGCTCCCACCTTATCCCCTTCCACAATAGTAGCAAGTAACTTTAACCTGGGAAGACTCATAAAGTTTGGCTCAACCTCATAATTCGAGCCAAAACCTCCCGTAAAATTGGCCATTATATAGTTTTGGGCATTGGCGTGGTCCATACCCAATTTGGCAATTATATCCTCACTTATTTTATAAGCGGATATTCCAAGCAGCCCTAGTAGGGCAACAAGTATTAGATGTTTTGTTTTCATTCCAATAAGATTTATAGTTGAACTTCGTTAAATACCCGTTACTGCCATGAAAGGAATGGGCAATGATTATAAATAGCGTCCATACCTTAGATACTTTTATACAATTATCAATAACATATTGTAAAATTCCATTTAAAAGACCACTCCTACAATCCCCTAAAAACAGGATTTTCTTACCATTAAAAATCATGGAAAAAAGGGATATTTTGTATCAGTGCTATGCGTACCTTTAAAGGAGCAAATTGTACGTCATGTATGCATTCAACTCTCCGCGTAAATCAGTTGTTTGGTCGTTGCCGTATTTGGCCCTAATGCAATTTGCCTTTGGCCAATCTTCCAAATTGGATAGTATAGGTCGTCAAATAAAAGCAACTCCAAATGACACTGTCCTTGTAAACCTGTATTACCTATATGGGGAGGAGCTGGCAAATAAATATCCCGACTCTGCCCTCTGGTATTACAATGTGGCCAAAAAGCGCTCAATGGCCCTTAAATATGACAGAGGTAAGGCGGCCTACGCCAGTCATGCCATAGAAATTCTAAATACACAAGGCAAATTTAAGGAAGCATTGGCCTTATGTAAAGAAGCACTTACCATCTATGAAACAATTGGCAGCAAGAGGGATATTGCGGTAGCTTTGATCAATATTGGCAGTGAATGGCACTATCTATCAGATTTCCATTTGGCTACGGACAACTACCTTATGGCCCTAAAAATTGCCGAGGAACTGGAAGACATAAGATTGCAACGGATTATCAACAACAATCTGGCCTCCATTTTTATCAATCTCAAAGAATTTGAAAAAGGCAAGACCTATGCCATTAGGGCACTGGAATTAGCCCATAGTCTCAAAAACGACTATGCCATTTCATCGTCCATGTTCAACATTGCAACGGCGGAACTGTATTTAAAGGATTATGGAAATGCCCTTAAGCACTATTCACAAATAGTCCAAATTGGGGAAAAAACCGATGATTACATTCTAATCTTGGATGGCTTGTTGGGCACCGCAGACGTATACAATGCAGAGCACAATTACGGTAAAGCTCTAAATTATTACAGCAAAATAATAGCCCTAACCAAAGAAAAGGATGCCCCTGAATATGAAATGTACGCCTATATGGGCCTCTCTGACCTTTACAAAAACACCGGACAGGATGAGCAATCCGTGGCTTCCATTCTTTCGGGCATATCCTTGGCAGAAAAACTGGGTACAAAATACGAACTAAAGGACCTTTACCTAAAGGCCTCGGAAATGGCCGAAAAGGCCCGGAGATATAGGGATGCGCTGGAGTATCGCAAAAAATATGAGATTCTAAACGATTCTGTGGTCGGAGAAAAAAGTAAATTAAACATAAATCTGTTGGAAGCCAAATTCGAATCCGAAAAGAAGGAGGCCATGATATCCAATTTAGTAAATAATAAAAAGATCCAAGAACTGTCCATTAGCCAGAAGAACAGCTTGAATTATCTTCTGTTCGGGGTAATTATGGTCATTCTGCTCACGAGCTATATTTCCTATAGAAATTACCGTCATAAACAGAAACTTCAGACCAATAGGATCAACGAACTTGAAACAGAAAAACAACTTGCCGCAACCGCGGCGGTCTTAAAGGGAGAGGAACAGGAAAGAACAAGGTTGGCCAAGGACCTACATGACGGCTTAGGGGGAATGCTTTCCGGAATCAAATATTCCTTTGAATCGATCAAAGGAAATATGATCATGACCAATGATAATCAACAAGTATTTGAACGCAGTATGGATATGTTGGACAGTTCCATTAAAGAGATGCGCAGGGTAGCCCATAACATGATGCCGGAATCCTTACTTAAGTTTGGCCTGGACACTGCCCTAAAAGATTTTTGCAACCACATAAATAAGACAGGGGCAGTACAGATCAATTATCTGTCCTTTGGATTGGCAAATACGTCCATAAACCAGACTGTAGCCATTACCATCTATAGAATTGTACAGGAACTCATCAACAACACCTTAAAGCACGCAAAGGCCGAAACCGTGATCGTACAAATTACTAAAACGGAGCACCAACTTACCATTACCGTAGAGGATGATGGGGAAGGATTTGATACTCTAATATTAAAAAAATCACAAGGCATGGGCTGGACCAACATTCTGCATAGGGTTGAATTTCTAAAAGGAAATCTAAACGTGGACTCGGAATATAGCAAAGGCACATCTGTACATATAGAATTTAATGTTTAAATGACAACAAGAATATTTATCGTTGATGATCATTATATGATCATTGAGGGCATAAGGTCCTTACTACAAAATGCAAAAGGTTTGGAGTGGATGGGACATGCAATGAATGCAACATCCTGTATGGCATTCCTACAAACACACCAACCACACATTATTTTATTGGATATAAACCTCCCGGACATAAGTGGAATAGAGCTATGCAAGGAAATAAAAGCCAAATATCCTAAAATTGGAATTATTGGCTTAAGTTCCTACAACCAACAGAGCTATATCAACAAAATTATGGATAACGGGGCTTCCGGCTATGTGCTAAAGAATGCAACCAAAGAAGAATTATTGGACGCCATTGAAACCGTAATGGACGGTGAAAAATATTTAAGTGAGGAAGCGGCATTGATCGTCAAAAAAAATGTAGGTTCAAAAATACCCATCATCACAAGGCGGGAAAAAGAGGTGTTGTCACTAATTTCAGAAGGTCTTACCAATAACCAGATCGCAACCAAACTTTTTATAAGTATCACCACCGTAGACACCCACCGGAAAAACCTATTGGCAAAATTCGAAGCCAAAAATACCGCCACCTTGATACGCATGGCTACCCATCTGGAATTTATCTAAGCAGGGGCATCCTCTGTGCAGCAATATTGAAAAGCTCTAAGCTTATGCGCAATATTTATGATAATTTACTGTAACAAATCATAGGTTTCTACATTCTAACAGTCTATAGGAACATCAATCAAAATCAGATCACTATGTTACAGCAATTCTTTATGCTCTGCTCCGGGGCCGATACCGATATTCTCAAAACTTGCTCCAAAGGAGAACAAAACAAATACGCCGGAATTGGCGCTACCGTCTTCTTTACGGCAGTCATGGCATTTATAGCTAGTGCCTATGCCCTATTTACCGTCTTCGACAATATCTATACCTCCATTTTTTTCGGCCTTATTTGGGGGCTTCTCATTTTTAATCTGGACCGATTTATTGTATCTACCATAAAAAAGAGCGCTAGTTTTAAGAGCGAATTATTACAGGCAACCCCACGACTAATATTAGCCATCATTATCGCCATCGTCATCTCCAAACCTTTGGAAATGAAAATTTTTGAAAAAGAGATCAATCAGGTACTCCTAGAGGAAAAAAATACGATGACGCTTGCCAATAAGGAGCAAATTGCCACACAATACACCCCAAAAACCGAACAACTAAAGAACGATATATTGGGCCTTAAAAATGAAATTATTACCAAGGAGGCCGAAACAAATGCCCTTTACGACACCTATATCTCCGAGGCAGAAGGAACCGCGGGTACCAAATTACTGGGCAAGGGGCCAGTATACAAGGAAAAAAGGGACAAACACGATGTCGCCCTGGCCGAACTGCAGGCCCTAAAACAAATGAACTCCGAAAAAATTTCAGCCTTGGAGGCGCAGATCGTTGCCCTGGATTTGGAATATACAGATCAAATAACAACTACTCAACCCATTATTGATGGTTTCGACGGACTCATGGCTAGAATAAATGCCCTGGATAAATTGCCATGGTTGCCCTCTTTCCTTATTTTTCTTTTGTTCCTAGCTATAGAAACATCACCCATAGTAGCAAAATTGCTTTCCCCTAAAGGGGCTTACGATTATAAGCTGGAAGACCAAGAAAGTGCCCTAAGGACCTGGGTAACCCAAAAGGTTGGGCAACGTGAAAAAGTATTGGAAACAGATACCATTTTAAACAATAAAATCTACAGTGAAATAGCAGAAGAAGAGGAAATTTACAAATACAAAAAACAAAAAGCAGAGGAATTGTTGAAGTTACAGGCCGATGCCTTTCATGAGGTGCAAGTAAAGAGCTTATAGAGATAAAGCTAATCTCCCAACGGGATTAACCTTTACCTTCAACCTCTCGTTTAAAATCTACAGGACAATATGGCCTTTAAAGTTTTGTTCCTTAGATAATGTGTTTTGGTTCTACCTCTTATACTACTTCCGGATTGATATGGAAATGGGGCTAGGCCACTGTGGCAGCTAAATTTCCGGGCATTTGAAAATTTCAGGAAATTATCGGTCTCAGTAATACA
>NZ_JALKBB010000017.1:0-124925 GCF_023016025.1 Arenibacter sp. S6351L
ATAAATGGATTCACTGCGTGCATCCCAATTAGGCAATCCCGGGCAAGCATACAAACCATAACAAGCTGGCGCTTGTTGGTCTTTTGTTTCCTTCCGCCTCTTCGAAGTAAACTTCGGAGGCTACAGGAAACAAAAAACCCATAACTTTCGTTATGGGTTTCCTTTTGCGGAGAAAGAGGAACTGCAACCCATAACATAATATACTTGGTTTCAGTGTGTTACAAATTTAAAGAATACTAATACTCACCGATTTACGCACCTGGTAAATATTGATAAAAATTTGACATTCTATCAATTTACTAAAATCAATTTCAATTTTTGCAATCCTAGAAGTTCTATATTAGAATGGTTGATTATATTATGCTATCAGGAACTTCATTTGAAATATTCCGGTAATCTATGGGAAGCCAATGTGGATTAGAAAGGAATTCACAATAATCCATATTCATTGGTGCCAATACATTAAAGGAAGATAATACCTGTAACATTCACTTATGATATGTCTTCTTATGTCATAGAGATTGCCGTTAAAATCCGGACTGGATTTAATTCTAATGAAATTTATTTAAAAAACATTAGTTTTCTGAGGCTACATACGCAAAATGTAAAAGTATGTACACACGAAATAATTATTAGGGCTCGAAATTCTGTCCGTACAATGCCATCCAAGCAGTACGATAGATATTAAAAGGCAGATACTAATTGGCAAAAAAAAGGATATGGGAATTGAAGAAAGTAAAATCCTATCTGAGGAGGTATTTGTGGGGCCAATAGTCGAGTATTCTTTTAATTAAGATCAAAATTGTCTCTAACTTTGTATAAGATTATGAAGTATAAATTCCGGGTAAAACAATAAAGAATGTAGTCCTATTGATTATCTAGTTCTAGCGAAAATTGTGTGCGTGCATTGGTTATAGGTATCACAATCACTTTAGGGACATTTTAAACCACTTAATGCCCTTACTGCTACAAGACAATTTGAAACTTCTATTTACGATCTAACCTTATATACCAATGTCCTAAATACCATTATTATTCGTTGTTAAAAGATAAAACAATTAAATATTCTGATAATTTTGTCCGAAATATAAAAATGGAATATCTTTACCGTAAATTAAAAAAAAGAGTGTTTTCGAAAGCTTGTGAATATGGAATCAAAGCAACAGCTTATGTAGCCCAGCAATCATTGCAGAATAGAAGGGTAAGCTTAAAGGAAATAGCGGACGAAGTCGGTTCACCAATTGCATTTACGGCCAAGATACTTCATCAACTGGCAAAAAATAATATTTTAGATTCCACCAAGGGACCTTATGGTGGATTTCAGATTTCGAAGGAACGAATCGATGATATAAAATTGAGCGATGTAGTATATGCCATAGATGGTGATTCCGTATATATGAGCTGTGGATTAGGGCTTGAAAAATGTAATGCAAATAAACCTTGCCCTGTGCATAATAAGTTTGCGGCAGTCCGGGAAGGTCTTAAACAAATGTTGCAAGTTACAAGCTTATTTGAATTGGCAACGGGCCTGGAAAAGGGATTAACATTTTTAAAAAGGTGAAAATTTAATAATATTTAGGATAAAATGATCTTAATATCTGAAATAATAAAAGAATGGAAATTCCCCTCCGATTTCCTAACGACTGTCATTCCCAATTTTATCATAGTACAAGCCTCCCCTTTAAACTCCAATAACTGGGCTATGAGTCCCGGAATTATAGGGACATTGGTCTTGATCTTCATTGTACTGTTTGTTGCCTGTATTATATTCTTGGCAAAACTTAATGGTTATGTAGACTCTTTAAAAACGAAGCAGATTGAAAAGAAAAAACTAGCATTTAATGAAGAATTGTTAGCTCTGGAAGAAAGTGACATTGATCAAATCCTTGACAAACGCAAAAAGGCATTAAAGTATAAACTATCAGGAACCGAATTAGGAAGTCAGGAAAAGATTGTCGACGAAAAGGGCTTGGTCAATCGGGTTTCTCATGAACCAGAAAACCCCATGTTCGATGAGAAAAAAAAGACACCGCTAAGCATAGAGACACCAGAACGGCTTAAAAAAATTATTATATATTATCTGGGTGCAGCCGTATGCTGGCTTGTATTTGGTACATTGGTGGGCCAGTATGTGGGGATGAAATTTATTTGGCCAGAAATGGACAATTTATCCTGGCTTTCATTTGGCCGATTGCGTCCGGTACATACCAATGCCGTATTTTGGGGCTGGGCCTCGTTAGCAATGATAGGTCTCGGCTACTTTGTGATCGCACGTACCTCAAACACCATAATTCATAGTTATGCGATTGCATGGCGCGCATGGATATTGATCAACCTAACGGTATTATTGGGCACAATTTCATTAATGTCCGGTATAAACAACGGGGGAGGGGAATACCGGGAATATATCTGGCCGGTGATGCTACTTTTTGCTATAGGGCTGGTCATTACATTCTGGAATTTCTATAGAACAGTTGCCAGTCGCAAAATATCCGATATTTATGTTTCTAACTGGTATATCCTTGCGGCACTAATTTGGACGACCGTTCTAGCTATTATTGGATATCTACCTTTTTTTCAAAATGGGCTTGGGGAAACAATAATTCAAGGCTATTACATGCATCAAGGAGTAGGAATGTGGTTCATGACCTTTACCTTGGGGCTGGTCTACTACTACCTCCCGTCCGCTCTCAACAAACCTATATATTCCTATTCATTGGGAGTCTTGGCATTTTGGACGCAAATGCTGTTCTATACCATGATCGGTACTCACCATTTTGTATTCAGTCCATTGCCCTGGTGGCTACAGACCACCGCCATAGTATTTAGCGCTGGTATGTTTATTCCTGTAGTTGCGGGCACAACAAATTTTTTAATGACTATGAAAGGGAGCTGGAGCCATATTTCCAAGAGTTATGTACTGCCCTTTTTTTTGGTAGGGGTCATCTTCTATTTCGTGGGTTCTACACAAGGCAGTTTTCAAGCCTTCAGGTTCACGAACTATGTTTGGCATTTTACCGATTTTAATGTAGCACACTCACATATGACCATGTACGGTATAATCACCTTTATACTTTGGGCATGTTTTTATACTATTTTGCCGAAACTTACAGGAAAGGAACCTCCTCAGGTTTTTGTAGGAGCCCATTTTTGGCTGGCCTTTATCGGCCTCTTCGCATATATGATTTCTTTAATGGCGGGGGGTACCTATAAGGGCTTGAGTTGGATTGATGGCAATGCCTTTTTGGAATCGGTTATCTTAATGAAACCCTATTGGGTTTGGCGTGCCATAGGAGGTTCTCTGATGTTCATCTCCCATCTGGTCTTTGCATATAATTTTTATTATATGGTCCGGAAAAGGAAACCTATATTGACCTTGGATGCACCTATATTGGAACGTGTGAACAATTAATACCAAACAAAATGTTCGATTTTCATAAAAACCATAAAACCCTTGTTCTTGCAGCCTTTATAGGCTTTGTTACGCTGAGCTTGATCGTTGCCGTATTTCCCGCCTCGCAAATGCAGAATGTACAACCCTTGCCCAGTCAACCCTTGTTGACCGAGAACGAAAGGGAGGGCCTGAACATTTATATAAGTGAAGGTTGCGTTGCATGCCATACTCAACAAGTGCGAAATATAGAGATGGACAATGTTTGGGGAAATCGTCCATCCATACCTTCGGATTATTATTATAGTAAGAAACGTATGGATTTTTGGCGACAATCGCCCTCACTTTTAGGGAGTGAACGTACAGGCCCGGACCTCACGAATATAGGTGAGCGACAGTCAAGTAAAGATTGGCACTTGCTCCACCTTTACAATCCGCGTACTGTTGTTGGGGAATCAGTAATGCCCTCCTATCCTTGGCTGTTCGAGGTCGTTGACACCAACTCGGTAAAAGAAGGTGATGTGGTTGTCAATCTGCCCGAAATGTTTGCCACCACATCGGGCACAACAGTAATCGCCAAGAAGGAAGTATTGCAATTAGTAGCCTACCTGCAATCCTTAAAACAATTTGAGTTACCAAATGGAGAGAAAGGCCAATTTATTCCCCGTTTACGACAAATACAGACCGAGGGCTTTAATGGAGAGCAAAATAATACTGCTCTCAACGGGGGAAACCTTTACAAACAGACATGTGCCGTGTGCCATCAGGATAACGGAAAAGGAGTCGTTGGTGCTTTTCCTCCATTGGCGGGAAGTCCTATCGTCAATGACGAAAACCCTGAATTGATGATCAAAATAATCCTGCAAGGTTACGATGCCAGGAGCGAATTTGCTTCAATGCAACCTTTTGCCGATCAACTTTCAGACGCAGAAATAGCAGCTATCGCCACTCATGAACGTAACAGTTGGGGCAATAGTGCACCGGAAGTAAATGAAGAAGATGTAGCGAAAATTCGAGAATTCGTTGTCAACAACTTAAAACCTTGAGTAATGAAAAGAAACTTGTATTTGTATAGTATATTTTTTGCCTTAGGCCAAAAAGTTATGATGGCCTGCGATCTATGCAAAAAAAACCAGCCAAAAGGTTTCGAGAATATCACACACGGTGAAGGACCTTCCGGTAATATTGATTATTTTATCACATGGTCTGCCATTATATTAGTGGCAATTACCTTGTTTTTTAGCGTTAAATATTTGGTGCGCCCAAAAGAAAATCGTCCCGATCATATCAAGAACATTGTATGGGACAAAAATTTTAAAGAGCATGGAGGACAATAGAATCATAAAAGTGTATTTGGATGATGAGCCCAGACCCTTCGCCGAGTTTGCACCTCCTGTCAAATTTGTTTTGGACACTACCAAAATTCCTGATGGTAAGCACAAATTGAAAATTGTGGCCAGGTCATCTAGTAATGTAGAGGGAATGCGCACTATTCAATTTGAAGTGCGCAATGGACCTGCAATTTCCGTAGTTGGCCTCAAGGAAAATGAAGTTGTCGACACACAGATTCCTATTACCATCAATGCCTATGGCAGTGAGACCAAGGATTCTTTCGTAATAAGGGGCTCTGAGACCCCAAAAGCTATTCCGGCGTGGGTCTGGGCACTTATAATTGCTTTCGTGGGCTTTGCGATGTTCTATGTAATAATGTATTGGAATCCGGACCTTTATAAATCTTTTTTCTGATGCAAAGGGAATTACAAAATTTTGACGATATAATACTTTTGGTGGATGAATTCTATGCCAAAATACGTAACGATGAATTATTGGCACCTATTTTTAATAAAGTGATCCACGACCCTTGGCCCTTCCATCTAAACAAAATGTACACCTTTTGGCAAACGGTATTACTCGAAGAGCACACGTATTATGGCAATCCGTTTATGCCCCACGTCGATCTTCCTGTTGAAAAACAACATTTTGTACGTTGGATCGAGTTGTTTTATCAGACCTTGGATGAACATTTTGAAGGAGGAAAGGTTGATGAGGCAAAATGGCGGGCCGCGAAGATGGCCGAAATGTTCCTTTATAAAATTGAGCATTATAGAGACACCAATATTAGGCCTTTAATATGACCACAACTTTAAAATACCCGTTGGCATTGGCAGGCGTTTTCCTATGGATCGGTTTCGTGAGTGCCATCAGTTTTATGGAGGCATGGTTAAAATTTCGTGCACCAGGCGTAACTTTGACCTTGGGCTTAGGTATCGGCCGGTTGGTCTTTTCCGCCCTAAACAAAGTGGAGTGGATATTTGCTCTTCTTGTGATGGCCAATCTTCTAATGGGCAGGGAAAGTTTTTTGTCTTTAAGGACCGTCCTAATCCTTGTTCCATTATTCCTTCTCATTTTACAGACCTTTTGGCTTTTGCCTGCACTAGATGCTCGGGCCGAAATCCTTATCCAGGGAAGTGAACCTGCAAGCTCTAACCTACATTGGTATTACGTGGGTATGGAAATTGTAAAAGTTGTCTGTCTTTTTATATTAGGAATCCACCTCTTTAAAACATAGAATATGTTGAATAACAACAATAAAATAACATAAAAAAACCAAGAACTAGTTGGAAATTCGAAACTTACTTATTCCAACTCTATTACTTATTGGAGTTATATGTAAGTAGATACCCCACTTTTCTTTTAAAAACAGCGCACTCAATTTAGAGACAAAACTATCTTTATCACGTGCCTCCACGTCAAAGAACTGTAGCTTAATATGCGCAGCTCGAACTGGAATAGCTCTAAAAAGAAGATAACTTTACATAAGGCTTATTTGATACTATGTTAACTCAATTTATTTTTATAAAAAATGCAAACTCCCGAAACTGAAACACAAATTAAGCAAGAACTCGTAAACAGTATTATACATGGCTTTGGAATTATTTTTGGTATTACCGGTATTCCTATTCTAATTGCCTTTGCCATAAAAAGCGATAATACACCAGGTGTTATCGGTGCAGCTATCTATGGATTCTGTTTTATGCAACTTTTTACTTTTTCCACACTTTATCATGGCTTTCAACATGCACGGACAAAACGTGTATTGGAAATTCTCGACCATATCAGCATATATTTTCTGATATCTGGGACCTACACCCCATTTTTACTAGTTTATATGAATAATTCCTTTGGAATTACATTGTTATCGGTATTATGGAGCCTGACCGCATTGGGGATTGTTTTTAAGATATATTTTACAGGCAAATGGAAGGTTATATCTACACTGGTCTACACTGCTATGGGATGCATAATGGTGGTAGGCGGACGTACTTTTTTCGAAACTATTCCCGTCAGTGTAATGACCATGATTTTTATCGGAGGCACACTTTACCTCATGGGCATTATCTTTTATCTGTGGGAAAAATATCCGTACAACCATGCTGTTTGGCATTTTTTTGTATTGGCTGCTGCGGTCTGCCATTACGTTGCCATTTTGTTGGCGGTATAGCAGGTGGACATTATTTCACTGACCATCGTGTAAAATTTATAATTGAACCGACAATAAAATTCCTTTGGTATTGAGAATCTAAGTAGCACCTAACTGGTATTTAGACCAATACTTGAAGGAGGGAGTTGTAGTGTCCAAAGAGGTCACAAACGAAAATAATAATTTTGACCGATTTTAATTTCTGACAATTTTATCCGAATTAAAAAATTACGTATCTTTATGTACCAAAAAACGACAGAACAGGGAGTTATGGCCTGAGGAATCGATGATGGAAAAATTCAAAACAGAACCTTATATGGCTAATTAAACAAAAGTATAATAGTGGAAGTAGTGGCAAAAAGACCCAAACTCGTCCCCCTCGTCAAAGGAAATTCATTTAAGATATTACAAGTAAGGAGTTTGGCCGGAATGACAATGCCCAAGTATTACAGTATTAACGAAACCGTGATCCTGGTGCAGAAAAGTGAGGCACTATTGAAAAAGTCTAAGGGCGGAAATCTCCTAAAGTTGGGTTCTGTTTTAATCATAACCGGTGTAAGGAATATACCCTTACGATCCATGAAATCTTTAAGACCTTGGCCATTAAGGATGTCAATTCGCAAATCCAATTTGAATAAATAATATCATTATGAAACGTACAGCAAACGCCGTTTGGAGCGGCACATTAAAAGAAGGAGAAGGAAAAATAACAACCCAAAGTAAAGTTTTGGACCATTCACAATATTGTTTTAATTCGCGTTTTGGCAACGGAAAGAGCACAAACCCCGACGAACTCCTAGCCGCTGCACACGCCGGATGTTTTGCCATGGCCCTAAGCCTTATTTTGGGCGAGGAAGGATATACGGCGGATTCGCTAGATGTCACCGCAACCCTTGCCATGGATGTGGACAAGCTGGAACTTACCGATTCGCACCTGAAGCTTAAAGCTAAAATACCAAATATCAACAAAGCAAAATTCGAGGAATGTGCCAATACCGCCAAGGATAATTGTCCAGTTAGCAAGGCCTTGGGAATTAAGATAACCTTAAATGCAACACTTGAAGATATTTAAAGAAAAATTATAATATCAACGGCATGCACGATAAGATAATAGCACAAAAGAAAGCTGACTTGGCACCTAGGCAGATAGACGCTTGGCGAAATTTTAGTAAAGCGGTCTTTAAGGACGGGGTGTTGGACGAAAAGACGAAACAGCTCATCGCCGTGGCGGTGGCCCAAGTGACCCAATGTCCATGGTGCATCAAGGCGCATACCTCTTTGGCTATGCGCAAGGGCGCAAGCAAGGAGGAGATTATGGAGGCCATCTGGGTTGCTTCCGAAATGAGGGCTGGTGCAGCATATTCCCATGCCAACATTGCGTTGGAAGAGATGGAAAAACAGAGTTGATAAATCCAATTATGGACCTTACTGAAAAAATAGCGATCGTTACCGGTGCAGGAAAGGGATTGGGTACAGCAATTTCCACAGCCTTGGTTGCCAAGCGGGCCATAGTTTACGGATTGGGCCGTAATGGGGAAAAACTAAATGCACTTAAGTCGAAATTGGGCAAAAAGTTCGTGCCTATAACAATGGATGTTGGCGATCAAAAGGCGGTGGCTTCATGGGTGCAAGCCACTTTTTCCGATTCGTATATGCCCGATATTCTTATCAACAATGCGGGGGCGGGGTATTTTGGAAAGATTGACGAGTTGTCGTTGGATCAATGGCATGAGATGATCAATTCCAATGTGAACGGGCTTTTTTACGTTACCTCACAAATAGTGCCGTTTATGAAACTTAACAAAGACACTTGTCATATCCTCAACATAGGATCCATTCTGGGGAGAACGGGCAGATCCGAAGCATCGGCCTACTGCTTGACAAAATATGGTGTACAGGGATTTACCGAAGCTTTGTTTAGGGAATTGCGCACCAATAATATTAAGGTAAGTTGCATAAACCCGGGATCAATAGCCACTACATTTTTTGAGGAATCAGGTATCGAACCACATGACAACATGATCCAACCAAAGGACCTGTCGGATTTGATCGTGCATGTTCTGGAAACACCTGAAAATTTACTGATCGACGAAATTACGATACGGCCATTAAACCCAAAACCGCCACAATAAATGAGCTTTATTAATGAAAACAATAAAGATAAAACGCATTTACGAAGAGCCTTCTGGTGAGGACGGCTACCGAATCTTGATCGATCGCGTCTGGCCTAGAGGCGTTTCCAAAGAAGATGCCAAACTGGACGATTGGAAAAAAGAAATTGCTCCTTCAGAAAAACTCAGAAAATGGTTCAATCACGATCATGATAAGTTTGCCCGCTTTTCCCAAAAGTATCGTAAAGAACTTGAGGACAAAACAAAGGATCTTGATGCCATCCGTGTAAAAGCAAAACAAATGAGGGTTACGCTCTTGTATGGGGCGAAGGATACCGAACATAATCAGGCAGTGGTACTACAAGAAATTTTAATGAAATAGTGTTGGCTACCGGTTATGATCTGTCAGTACAAAAATGGATAACTTTAATAGCAAAGAGATGGACCACATTGAAAATTTAGTACAATTTTTCAAAAAATCCGAGAAGGAAACTAAGGGCAAGACACCTGAAGGCACATGCCCACTTTGTTGGGGCTATCAGGAATACGACCATAGAATACGTCGATTATTCAAGGATAGACAGATAGACGTGAACAATCATAGAGACAGTTATATGAAGATTCAAAAATTTATGGTAAAATATATTGATGGCATACGGTTAAAACAAGGAGAAATTGTCGAATGCCCGACCTGCGGCCATAAAGCAAAACCAGATAAGGATAAACATTCCGAAGTAAGTCCTGGGTCATGAAAGCTATAGTTGGCAAGAAATTAGAAAAATATATAAAATGAACGCTTTTAATGATTTCGGATACCACGAACAGGTGTCGGTTGGCCTAAGTACCTACGGACATCGATCCTGGCCATTTATTTGTTTAGGAATAGTAGCGACCAATTGATATTTAGCTGACATTTAAGATTAAAATTAATCAGTGATTAACCATTTTTTACTTCTTATTAAGGGTTTGTTTAAGCTACTTATTAAATGAATTTAAAGAGAATAATGATCAAAAAATAAGATTACAAACATGGGAAGACCGGCAACAAAGCCCACAAAATTAAGGGACGGATATTATATTGAAGTGCGGAACAGAAACCAAAGGTTCGGAATCAAGATTCACAGGGAAACCAAAGACAAATTGTTAATCGCTATTAGGGAATATGAAAAGAGTAAGGATGTAATCGTACTTGGTCATCTTAAAAATGGTACAATGGAAGAAATCGAGTTTTCTAACCTTTATTGAGAATGACAAGTTAATGGTGATTTGAATTTAAGCAGGCTTTATTATGATCTTCCATAGTTCTAGTTATTAATTAGGAAGTTTAATATGGAATTACATCTTATTGATTAAAAACAATTAAATATATACCAATGAATATAGCAATCAATGGAATGGGGCGTATAGGAAGAGCTGCCCTAAAAGTGATTTTTGAAACCGATGGTCTTGAATTGGTGGCTGTAAACGATATTGTGCCAATCGAAAATATCATATACCTGATAAAATACGATTCGGTATATGGAATTTATGATAGAGATGTCTCCCAAGACGGCCAGAGCATAATTGTTGATGGGTCTAAAATAAAATATTCGACCATTAGAAATCCCGAAGATCTGCCATGGAAAGAAATGGAGATTGACCTAGTTATTGAAAGTACCGGATTGTTTACTTCACAGCTGGATGCGGAAAAACATATCAAGGCTGGTGCCATAACGGTTGTTATTTCTGCACCTTCCAAAAGTAATGATACGCCCACCGTGGTCCACGGAGTAAATTCTGATGACGGTAAGGTTAGTGTGTTTTCCTGTGCAAGTTGTACCACTAATAATATAAGCCCTGTGGTGGAGATTTTGGGTCGTAGAATCGGTATCAAAAAAGCCATTATGACAACGGTACATGCCTATACGGCTTCCCAAACTATCGTAGACGGGCCATCCAAAAAGAACTTTCGCATGGGGCGTGCAGGTGCTACAAACCTTGTCCCTACGACCACGGGTGCAGCCATTGCAACGACCAGGGCCTTGCCTGAATACACAGGTAAATTCGATGGGGTAGCGATTCGCACGCCGATTCCAGTTGGTTCCATTTCGGACCTTGTTTTTGTGACGGAAAAACCTGTAACAGTAGAAGAGGTCAACGCTATTTTTGAAGAGGAGTCCAGAACCGATCGATATTCCAAGGTATTGACGACTACCCGGGATCCCCTTGTATCATCAGATATTGTAAAAAGTCCTTATGCCTCAACGATCGACCTAGGTATGACCCGTGTGGTCGATGGCGATCTACTTAAAGTAATGACCTGGTACGACAACGAATGGGGCTTTACCAACCAGATGATTCGTCAGATTCTTGAAATAAAGGGTAATTAAGGAGAATATACCAATTAATTTAAAAATCAAGTAAAATGGGGGAACATCTAGTTAAGATAAAAATGATGGAGCATGAAACACACAATGTTTTAAGAATCCAAACTGAAAAACCTAAAGATATGGACTTTGTGCCAGGGCAGGCCACCGAGGTTTCCATAGATAAAACAGGATGGGAAAATGAAGGTAGACCATTTACCTTTACCAGCCTTCCCAATCAAGATTTTCTTGAATTTATAATTAAGATCTATCCCGACCACAAAGGAGTCACCCATGAACTCTTGAAACTAAAAATAGGTGATAGGCTCATACTAAATGATATTTTTGGTGCTATCAATTATAAGGGAAAAGGAACTTTTATTGCCGGGGGAGCTGGAATCACCCCTTTTGTTTCAATCTTTAGGGATTTGAGGGCCAAGGGTGAGTTAGGTAACAATAAGCTCATATTTGCCAATAAGACCAAGGCAGATATTATTTTGGAAAAGGAATTTAGGGCAATGTTGGGCAATAATTTTATAAATATCTTATCGAATGAAAAAGTTGAAGATTATGCCCACGGATCAATCACCCAGGATTTTATCAAAAATAACAGCACTAAACTAAACAGTTATTTCTATGTTTGCGGTCCTCCACCAATGATGAAAGCCATTGACAAACAATTAACTAATTTGAAAATACCCAAAAAATTGATCGTTACAGAGGAATTTTGAGATTTAAAATACATAATTAGAATAATTCGCCTCCATTAAACAAATTGTCCGTTTCTAAACCCGCATACCATTCATAAGCCAAATATTAAAATTACGACTTTCCTAACTGGGACGTTTTTTCAAAATATTGTAATCAATGAAAAATAGACATCACTTATTAAATAAGCCCATTGGCCAAATAGTTGCAGAAGACTATCGTACGTCAGAAATCTTCAAAAAACATAACATTGATTTTTATTTCGAAGGAAATAGGAATATTCAGAAAGTCGCAGACCAACATAAACTGGATTTAAATTCACTTTTAAGTGAAATCGAAACTATCCTAGGCAGTGAAATAACAGAAAACATTTGTTTTCAAACATGGCCTCTGGATCTTTTAGTCGATTATATTGAGAAAAAGCATCATCGATATATTAAGAAAAAGGAATCTATTATAAAGACTCAATTAAGAAATCTTTGTACAATACATGGAGAAAATAATCCTGAATTATTTTTAATAATGGACGAATATAACGAATCTGTAAATAAACTTTCAAGTTATATGAAAAATGAAGAGTTATTTCTTTTTCCAACTGTTCGTGAAATGATTCGTGCTGAAAATGCTAGGGTTAAATTAACAAGAAGTATGTTTGGTAGTATTGAAAATCCAGTAAAAAAAATGATCGAGGGACATAAAATGGAAAGTCTTCGATTAAAAAGACTGGAACATTTAACCAATAACTATTCAATACCGGAAAATGCTAGTGTCACCTATATCACGACATTCAAAGCACTTCAAGAATTTATTGGGGATTTGAAGACACATATCCATCTGGAAAATAATATTCTGTTTATTAAAATAAAAAGTTTAGAAAAACAATTGAAAGATGAGTCATATATTTTGAATAAAAATTAAGGGTATCTTAGATTATCCATTCTAATTATTTTTGTTTTATTATAAATTCATACGGACCTATTTTTGAAAAGGCTTCCAAAAGGTCCATCTATCTATCTATCTATCTATCTATCTATCTATCTATGACATTTGCAAAAAAGTTTTAATTCCTTTAAATGATTGACATACATTAGACAACTACAAGACTGTTTACTATTTTTGTTGTCTACCTAACAAACGATCCTATGAAAGTCCGTGAACGTTTTATTCTTATCTCAACTTTAGGCGTTTTAGCCATCATCTGTTGTGCTCTTTTTTGGACACCTATTTTGTGGATTTTCATATTAGTTGGGCCATTAGTATTTATGGGCACTTATGACATCCTTCAAAAACGTCATACTATAAGGCGTAATTTTCCTTTAATAGGACGTTTTCGATATGTTTTGGAATCCATCCGACCCGAGATCATGCAATATTTTGTAGAGACAGATACAGAAGGGAGACCTCTAAACCGTATTTTAAGGTCAGTAATCTACAGAAGGGCAAAAGGTCAGACAGATACAGAACCTTTTGGTACACAGATGGATCTTTACCATTCGGGATATGAATGGATGGAACATTCCATGTATGCAAAGCACAATCCAAAGGATATAGGTGAGTTTCCCAGGTTGCTTATAGGGGGCAAGGATTGTAAACAACCATATTCTTCAAGCCTGTTGAATATTTCGGCCATGAGTTTTGGATCTTTGAGCAATAATGCTATAATGGCTCTTAACAAGGGTGCCAAAATGGGAAACTTTGCCCATAATACTGGCGAGGGAGGTATTAGTGACCATCATTTGAAATATGGTGGGGATTTGATATGGCAGATTGGTACCGGCTATTTTGGCTGTAGAAATGATGATGGTACTTTTAATGAAACCACGTTCCGTGAAAATGCCCTAAGACCTTCTGTAAAAATGATAGAAATCAAATTGTCGCAAGGGGCCAAACCAGGTCATGGAGGTATTTTACCTGCCATAAAAAATACCGAGGAAATCGCTAGGATAAGACATATAAAGCCAGGCATTGCAGTTCATTCCCCTCCATCGCATTCCGCATTTTCAGATCCGATTCAATTCATGTACTTTATTAAAAAACTGAGGGATTTGTCAGACGGGAAACCGATCGGATTCAAATTATGCATAGGTAGGAAACAGGAATTTATGGATTTCTGTGAGGCCATGATCCATACCGGGATAACCCCAGATTTTATTACCGTTGATGGGGGAGAAGGGGGTACAGGAGCAGCACCTGTAGAATTCTCCAACACAATGGGCATGCCCTTACGGGAAGGGCTAATTTTTGTTCATGACACCTTGGTCGGTTTCGGATTGAAAAAAGATATAAAGGTAATTGTGGCAGGAAAGATCATAACCGGGTTTCATATGGCACGAGCATTAGCACTGGGGGCAGATGGTTGCAACAGTGCCCGTGCCATGATGTTATCCATTGGGTGCATACAGGCCTTACAATGCAATATGAATACCTGTCCTACAGGTATAGCCACACAGAACAAATCACTTGTGAAAGGCTTGGTTGTTGACGACAAAGCGCCGAGGGCAAAAAATTATCACGAAGCCACTATCCATAGTTTTTTGGAATTAATAGCTGCAGCAGGCTTGGATGGTCCAGCAGATCTTAGAAGGGAACATATCAGCAAGAGGGTGGGTATGTATATTGTTAAGACTTATGATGAAATATATCCTTATATGAAAGAAGGTTGCCTTTTGGATATAGCGGACATCCCCGAAAACTATAACAAATATTTTCAGTTGACAAGAATTATGAAGTAGCAAATTTAGGTTCACTAATATAATAAATGTCACTAGATAACCGTCAAACCGTTCAATATTTCAAATTGGGTTGTTGGATACTGTTTACCGTTTCGTATCTAATCCTTTGGTACCGTTTGAAATAAAGGTGGGTTTGGTATCTACGACAATTAAACTTTTAGTGAAAAATACCTGTAATTCTTTTGGATACGATAAATATAGGTAAGTGTACTCTTTCACTGCTTATTGGGACGATAATGACCCATAGTGTTGGCCCACTTCAAAGGTTTGCCAAAAAGTGAATTTAACTGATCCAGAACATGGGGTCCAAGTTTGAACAATTTGCCGCTGCCATCAATGGGAGTCTCCGTGCTAGCTTTTTAACCAATTTTTAACGAATGCTGGTTTGGAAAGAAAACCTACAACTATTTAAAATATGAGAAGTGCATAGTAAACCCAACCAAAATCATATTCATTTAAAGATAATTTTCCGTTCTTTCTAACGGATTAATCGTGATTGGATTAGGCCCGCGGGAGTGTATTGGCTGTAAATTATATAACAAAAAACTAATCTGGTCCAATCCAAAATACAATTAATATTAAATTTTAGCTAAAAAATCTCTCAATCAGAAGATTATGGTTATGTTGCAGTAAATGTAATTAATCAAAACATTAAAAACCACCATTTCATGTTCAAAAGACTTGTAGGGATAGAACCTTTGGAATTGATTCCAACCGCAAATTTAAAATTAGAATCTTTTGCGGAAACGCTGATTTTATATACGGATCAGCCTTCCAGCGTGGATGAGATTGTGGAGCGTATTGGTGATGCTGATGCCGTTTTATTAAGTCATAGAACGAATTTAGGTCGCAATGTATTAGAGCGTTGCCCAAATGTGAAATATATAGGTATGTGTTGCTCATTATATTCTCCAGAAAGTGCCAATGTGGATATTAATTATGCAAATTCTCGTGGTATTACGGTTAAAGGAGTTCGTGATTATGGAGATGAGGGTGTTGTGGAATACGTTATTAGCGAATTAGTTAGATGTTTGCATGGTTTTGGAAACACACCCGATGGAAAACCAAGAAAACCATGGGATGGGATTCCAAGGGAAATTACTGGAATAAAAGCAGGTATTATCGGTTTAGGGAAATCTGGAGGCATGATAGCAGATGCCTTACACTTTTTTGGTGCTGAAATTTCTTATTTCGCCAGAAGTGAAAAAGAAGCGGCTAAGGCAAAAGGATATGAATTTTTGTCACTACAAGAATTACTTCTCAAAAATGAAGTTATCATTACTTGTTTGAATAAAAATACGATTCTATTACACGAGACTGAGTTTGAAATACTGGGCAACCGTAAAATATTATTCAACACTGGATTGTCTCCTGCCTGGGATGCGAAACCTTTTGAAAAATGGCTTAATTCAGGGAGTAACTTAGTGTATTGTGATACGTTAGGGGCCTTAGGTGACGAAAAATTATTAAAATATTCAAACGTAAATTGCTTGCAAGTATCTACTGGCAGAACCCAACAAGCATTTCGCAGATTAAGTGAAAAGGTTTTAGCCAACTTAAGAGAATATACTAAAAAGCAATTGGCGAAGTAATATTTCGCAATGTGTTAACCACACTCCAACCTGCGATTTGTGCTGTTTTGCTATATACATCAATTACGGCATGAATTTGAGCACTTTTAATTTCAATTCGATGGTCATCACCAACAAAATCAGGAATTGAGTCTATTGATACTTTAACATTTTCAGGACCCGTTGAGGCTAAAGAAGCTGCCACGGCAACGTTTACTTGTGTTGGAAAAAGCGCTATGGCTTCAATAGCATCACCTTCAAAAACCCTATGTGTTTCGGTTTGTAGTGCAGGGTGATAAACCACTGTGTTTTTTAAAGGATGTGGTCCTTTTTTAGTTTCAAAAGTTACATGGCTCTCCTCCATTAAGGATACGGTACGTAATACATCAAAGCCGCCAATGGCTCCTGAGGCAAGATGTACACGGGTACCATTTTCTAAAGCTGTTTTCTTTACCGTTTCATAAAATTCATTATCCGCAAAGGCACCTATAGAAAGTGTTACTATGGACGTCCCACTTTTTAAAGCTGGCAATGCCAATTCTCGCAACGAAGCCGGTGAGGCTGTTTCAACGATATAATTGGGTTCAAGCGCGAGCAATTGATCAATGGAACGGCAAGGTTCGCAAGAATAGCCCATGTTTGAACCATTAATATAATTTGCCATAGTTTGGGCTTTTTCAAAGGTTCTTGAATAGGTTCCAATAAGCTTATAATCGTTTAATAATCCTTTCGTAAAGGCTTCTGCAACAATTTTCCCAAGTTTTCCGCAGCCTACAATGGCAAGTGTTTTTGATTTCATAAGATGATATATGTAGAGAACATAATTTTAGACCGAATAGTCATGAAATAAGAGTTTCATTAGTGCGTTAAAATACGTAATTATTAAGCTGGAAATATGTTTTTTGCATCCCACGGCGACATGGTTACATTTTTATTAAATGTGGGATAGTGTCTTATTTCCCTCGGTGGCAAAATACTCAATCTGGTAGTATCAGTGAAACTGGATTAACATCAATTTACATTTACTTCGCAGTTTTTTAAGTTCCCTTGAATAAAATTATAGATCTCCGACTTAAGGCTTTTGAAATTATCTGTACAATCCAAAAGCTCCATTTCCAGGTCATCGTGTTTATGATAAAAATCGGTAACGACATTTTCAGTATTATTTTCCATAACCCTGCCAAGCTGCTTTTCATGGGTTGAAATTAGATGCATCAATTTATTTTTTCGTGACTTGTATGTCACCAGTCGATTTCGATAGTCATGCAGCTTTCCGAACAGGTCCGGTGTGTTCGATTCAAAAATAGGGGCGTTCAAAAGCCGTTCAATAAAGATAGTTTCATCTTTCATGAAATTCAAGTCTGATCTCCAATGCTGAACGTGCCAATGTAGCTTCTCAATTTTCTGAGGCCGGCTTAGGGTAGTGTTACTATTTTTCATTTTAATTAGATTATGTTTATAATTTGTATTGTTTCAATCAAAACAGATAACTAAGACTTAAAAAAGCACATTTTATTTCCGTTGACATACTACAACAACCTGAGCTTTATCTAAATAAAGTACCGTCAAAGGTATCCTGTCAACTTCATTTGCCCAGTGAAAACAAAAGGTACACTCGTTTCCAAATCAGACCCACTGTGTGCAAATGGCTTTGAAATCGTTCCTTGAAAATGGGCAAATAGTAATATCATTTTGTCCATAACGATTACTTTAGGTTAAAGGTCTAATTTAGGGTACTTTTATAAACTTTGAAATGACTATGGTCAGCCGCTAGCGGTACAAACATTAGAAAATAATTTTGTTACCTTGCCATTTCATTGTGGTCACTGAACTTGCCAAAGTGCACAAGGAAGATAATAGGAAGAACGATGGTATGGTACAAACCTGGTTGCGGGAATAGTGGAGTTTTTGTTTAAAAACTAAGTGCTTACGTCCATACTTCAAGAAGAACGTGTAAAATCTGAAATCACTCGAAACAACTTGAATGAACTATAATTGTACCATCTCCAAGAGGCACAATGTATTTTGCAACAATTACAATGTATGTTTTACTTAAGCGGTAAAATGTTGCGCCTGGCCGCATCAGTGAAACTGGGTTAATGCTAATCTACATTTACTATTATTTTTTCAATATTCCTAATAGAAGAACAGGAATATTTTTAGGCTAATGGACAATTACAAGTTTTCTATTTTTTAGTATATGATGGATAAGGAATGAATTCCGTTTCGTCTCCTTTAATTTTAGGAAATGATTGTGACTTCCATTTCTGCTTGGCTTGTTCAATTAGATCTTTGTTGGATGAAACAAAGTTCCAGTCAATAAATCGTTCTTCGGGAAAAGGCTCACCACCAAAAATATAAATGGTGCTATTTTCCTGAATTGTAAATTCGCAAAGGGTACTGTCTTTTGCCACTAATAACTGCTTAGGGTCATAAATGTTCCCTTCACTTTCAATGGCTCCTTCAAGAATGTATAAACCTGCTTCACCATAAAGCTCATTACCAATATTTACAACTTGTTTGGATCTGCTTTTTATTTCGAGCATAAACAATTTGCTAAAAACAGGCACTGGTGATTGTCTTCCAAACGCTTCTCCAGCCACCAGTTTAAATTGCAGGTCACCTTCTGTCCATCTTGGAATTTCTTTCTCTTCAATATGGGAAAATTGTGGTTCCATTTGTTCCAGAGCTTTTGGCAGTGCTACCCAGATTTGTAAACCGTGCATATATAGTTGGGATTTTCGCAAGTACTCAGGTGTTCGTTCTGAATGTACAATCCACTGTCCTGCTGTCATCCAGTTGACCGCACCTGGTTTTATTTCTACTTCGTTGCCCAAGGTATCCCTGTGCATAATACTGCCTTCAAATAAAAAAGTAAGGGTTGAAAGTCCAATGTGTGGATGAGGCAGCACATCAAAGTTGTCTCGTTCACTTAATTTAACTGGCCCCATGTGGTCTATATAAATGAAGGGTCCCACCATTCTTTTTTGTCTAAATGGCAATAAACGACCTACCATAAACTTCCCGATGCTTGCGGCTCTTTCTTCTATAATCAGTTTGATGTTTGACATAATTAAAATTACCTATTTGGTCTGTTTAGTTTTTGAACCAGTTTAAAAGATCTATAATCTGCATAAATACCGTATGCGTTTACTAAAAGCCCCTTTAAACCGCCTTCTTTTGAAGAAATGGCATATAAAACACTTTCATTGTCAACATCCGACATTTCTTGAAAACGGTGTTTTTTATCGATATTAAATTCTTTGGGCTGTAATTGATATTGATTTTCAGCACATTCAATACAATCTTCCTTCATATTAAAATTATAAGTAAAGCCTTTTTTTGTTAGGTCATTAATGGCTTCAGATAAAGTTGTGTATTTTCCCATTGTAAGATAGTTATATTTGTTATTGTGATATTATTTAATTGTCCAAATAGACCCGTTTTTTGTTGTCAACTTTTGTAATTTTCCTATACCGGAAAGTCCATTCAATATCTTTTCGCTTTCGATTCTTGGCGTTCCTGAAAGTTGAGCATACTCTTTTGCCGTGAGCGAATGATATATCGAGAAGAGTGTTTCCCAATTTTTACCGAACTCACTTTTATTAGCATTCGGATTGAGTTTGAGAATGGCCATTTCGTAAAAAGCATAAGGTTTTGTGCCGTAAACAATTTCTTTATTACCAGAATCATCTAAAAAGAACATTGTAGGAAATCCTCTTACCCCCAATTCACTTCCCAATTTTAAATCTTCTTCGAACAAAGACTTTGCATTAATTTCAAAGTCGGTTTTAAACAGCGCAATATTTAAACCTACTTTTTTAGCAGCAACTTCTAAATGTTCCCACTTTGCAATATTTTTCTTTTGTAGAAAAACCATTTCCCTAATCTCCCTAAGAAATAGAATTGCTTTTTCATTGTCTTGCATTTGTGCAGCTTTAAATGCTATGGATGGGGGATAAGAAGAGTCCAAAGGATCTTCCAGCCAGAGGTCTCCGTCAATAGGCATATCGTAATGCACGCTTACTTCGTCCCAATGCAAAGCTACGTCTGAAGGTTTGCCAATTCCACCGCTGTTATAACTCCAGTCTGGTAATAAGCCTCCCATTCTATATTCTATCTCAATAGCATTGCCATATTCCAATTTAAGTTTCCGCAATTGTGGTTCTATTCCCCAGCATGAGGAGCAAATTGGATCCGTATAATAAATTAGCTTTACAGATTTTTCTGTTGATTGGAAATTACTGTTGGATGTGATGTCTGTATTTTCAGCGGATGTTTCACACATTCCGGTTTCAATGTCGCATAAAAGCGGATTATTTTTTGATGTTTCGTTATTCATATTTTTTGTTTTTAATTACCTCTTATAATGTGTTATGTTTCCCAAAGAAATCAATGTTATTAAATTAACTTACTTCTTCCGAAGTTGCATACTCCTCCATTGTTGAAATTAAATCGTTTTTAAAGGTATATATCTGTACCCATTTTTGTTATAATCCCCTTCCATATTGTTTTACTTTTTGATGTTCTTTGGATAGTACAACAACCATATTCCCTTCAACGATATATTGTTGTGGCTCAAAATTGATGATTTTAATTCTTTCGATAATATTAGTAAAAAATGTTCTTACACCTTCCTTCTTTTCAAAAGTTCCTGCAGGAATAATTTGTGTACCGTGATAACTCCATACTGTGTCTTCGGCAACTGTTGCCACGAATTTTTCAACATCGCCACTACCAAACGCCACCAACATTTTTTCTATTACTGCTTTTGCTGAATTTTTCATATTACTTCGTTTTAATTTTTCAATCTAAATATCTTTACAAACATCAACTTAAAGTCTTCTTGGAAAAATAGGAAATGATTATACCTGGAATAGACAAAGCAATTGCAAAATAAACCAGGCTCATGGGAGAATAAATTCCGAGCAACAGGCCTGCAACCGATGATGCGATCATAATGGATAAGTTAAATACAGAGGACTGCAATGATGTGGCCACGTCTTTGGCAGTTTCAACCTGTCTGCTTACGGCTGCCTGTAACAAGGTTATCAACGGACCAAATGAAAGTCCACATAAAAAGAAAGCAAAATGTCCCATCCCTTTTGTTCCTCCATACCATATAAAAATAACCATGGAGATAATCAGCAAGGCAAACATTAATATAGTCAACAGTCTCAAGTGTTTATCGGTGTATTTTACAGCCAACAACACCGAAATCAATGATCCTATTCCAAAAAATAATAAGGCACTTTCAACACCTCCTGCAAGCTGAATTTCATCAACAAGGCTTGTGATATACACATAGACACCATAGTGTGCAATAACGCCAAGTAGCGTAAGCAGTAGCACAAGTAGAACTGCCGGTATTTTTAAGAGTGCAAATGGTGAGGAACTTTTAGTAAGTTTCTCTCCTGATATTGAGGGCAATGCAAAAAAACTGATCAAACCAATAAGGATAATAAAGCCTCCAAGTCCAATTAATTCTGTTCGCCAGCCATAATCATTACCAATGGAGGTCATGATAGGCATTCCAACACTAATTCCTAATGTTGTTCCTGCCATAATTACTGCGATAGCTTTTCCATGATTATTTTCATCTACCAGTCGCATTCCATAAGCAGCAATCATTGGCCACATTACCCCTGCACAAATTCCACCGATAACCCTAAGAACAATAATAATGTTATAATCGTAAACAAGTCCTGCTATGATGTTTGAAATAGCGAACCCACCAAGTAATATCATCAACAAATATTTGCGGTTGAATTGCATGGTCATTGAAATTAGAGGAATAGCAAAAATAGCGGAAGCAATGGCATAGTAACCCACCAGATTTCCTGTTTGTACCTCACTGATATTTAAATCGGCCATCATTAGAGGGAGCACACCCGAAGGCATCAACTCTGAAAGTATTCCCACAAAAGTTACCGATGACATCAAAATCATAATCAGCCATGGAAACACACTTTTTGCTTGTTCCGTGAAATTTTGTTGGCTCATAGTTTCATTTTTTATAAGTATTCAAAGTGACCGAAGCCTTTTTGGTTTTTATGTACTAAGAAAAGCACAAAACTAAAGAGGCCTCGGCCACAGTCTTTTTCTGATTTTTATGTTTTACTATTAATAAGAAAAACAGATTTATAGGTTCAAAGGAATATCATACGCCATTTCTTTATGACGGAATAAGAAATCACCATTGCGTACAGATGCTAATACATCTACTCTTTTACGGATAGACTCATAAACAGAACTTTCATTTAAAACGATGAAATTCGCTGATTTACCCACTTCTAAGCCATAGCTTTCCTGGATATTTAAACATCGTGCGCCGTTATACGTAATTAAATCAAAACTTGTTTTTATCTCTTCTGGAGACATAGTCTGAGCTAAGTGAATTCCATTGTCAAGAATATTCATCATGTTGCCATTACCCATTGGATACCATGGATCGTTTATTGAATCTTGTGCAAAAGCAACATTAATTCCTGATTCTTTAAATTCTTTCACTCTTGTTAATCCACGACGCTTAGGATAGGTATCTTGACGGCCTTGTAAATAGGCATTTTCAGTTGGACAAGAGATAAAGTTCATCTTGCTCTTTTGGAATAAGTCCATCATTCTAAAGGCATATGAATTATCCGCAGAACCAAAGGAACATGTATGACTTGCAGTAGTTCTGGTGCCGTAATCTTCCATAAGGACAAGAGCATTTAATAGCTCCACAAAACGTGAATGAGTATCATCTGTTTCATCACAATGTACATCAATCATTTTGTCGTATTTCAAAGCAAGATTAACAATATCATGAACGGATTTGTCTCCAAATTCTCTTGCAGGTTCATAATGTGGAATTCCTCCCACAACATCGGCACCCATTTTCAGCGCTTCTTCCACTAAATCACGTCCTCCCTTATACATGTACATACCTTGTTGTGGAAAGGCCACTATTTGAATATCCACGGTTTCTTTTAGATCTTCTTTGATTTCCAGCATCGCTTTTAGTGCCGTAAAGTTTGGATCTGTAACATCTATATGGGTACGAATGTGTTGCACCCCTTGGGATACCTCGTCCTTTATTCCCTTCATAGCAAGTCTTCTAACGCTTTCCACAGTCAAAGTTTCTTTGAATTTTGGCCATAATTCAATGGCTTCGAACAAAGTTCCTGAACCAGCTCCCTCTTGCCCAAGTTCAGATAATGTATATACATAATCTAAATGCAAATGCGGATCAACATAAGGAGGCAACACAAGTTTGTCTTGAAGGTCTATTTCTTCTACGCATTTCGGTAAATTGGTTTCGATCTGAATGATTCTTCCATTGTCTACCATTATTTCAGATGCTGTATCATTGCGATAAATATTCGCATTAAAGAACTTCTTTTTCATTTTACTTTCATTTTATATTAGTGCTACATACTATTTTCAGTAATTGTTTAAGTTTCCAATCCAAAATGGACTTCAATCAAGAAAACTTTCGTAGCATAAACTATCTACAGCCTTAATTTTCATGTTTTCTTGATATAATTAATAAACAGTCAGTTACTTAGATTTTCTGGAGCCTATTATGATAATAGATATTAAAAAAATACACTCATTATTACTTCGCATTCGTATCAATCCATTTTTCAAAAGCTTTATAAAGCTCTTCACGAAATCGTTGGTAGAGTAGTCCGCTTACAATTATCATCAAAAAGTGCTGCAGCTCCTCCAAGGTAAGCTTCTAGCTGGGCATGGTGTGTACATTTACGAAAGTTGGCGATTGCCTTAAATGGTGATTGGCTCCACATCCGCTGATATTTCCAATGGAAACACTTGTAATTGCCGCAGGTTTTCCATCCCATGAATTTTGTCGATACTTTAAAGCCTTTCAATTTTGATATAACTTCTACCCGTAAAAAACATTGCCACAAATATGCGATTCTCCGCTATCTATGGCAATGATCAATATCATGTCGAATAATTTGTAAGAAACCCTATCTCTAGGAAGGTCTCGGTGCCCATTTGTCATATGGGGTCATGTCGAAGCTGTTTACTTCATCCATGGTTAAATTAAGTGCTTTTGCCACACCTTTTCCATATTCAGGGTCAGCTTTAAAACAGTTTCTGATATGGCGGATCTGTATAAATTTATCTGCACCACCCACTTGGGCAGCTGTATTGTTAAATAACAAATCCGCTTTGCCATCGGCTTTGATGATGCGGAACAAATCGCCCGGCTGTGTGAAGTAATCCTCATCATCATTCCTGAAATTGTGAGCATAGGCACTACCATCCAATTCCAAAGGCGGTTCTTTTGCGTTTGGTTGGTCCTGCCATTCGCCGTAACTGTTTGGTTCGTAATGTAAAGTGCCCCCATGGTTTCCATCTACACGCATTGTTCCATCCCTATGATTGGAGTGATAAGGACAAGTAGGCTTGTTTACAGGTATCTGATAATGATTTACCCCCAATCTATAACGTTGTGCATCTCCATAAGAAAACAATCTTCCTTGAAGCATTTTATCTGGTGAAAAACCAATTCCAGGAACAATATTTGTCGGGTTAAAAGCAGCTTGCTCTACATCCTGAAAATAATTTTCTGGGTTTCTGTTCAACTCAAATTCACCGACAGGAATTAACGGAAAATCTTTTTTGTACCAAACTTTGGTCAAGTCAAAGGGATGGAAGCGGTACGTTTTCGCTTGCTTTTCCGTCATAACTTGAATAAACATTTTCCATTTCGGGAAATCTTTTTTTTCTATAGCATCAAAAAGATCTCTTTGTGATGATTCCCTGTCCGAACCAACTATTTTCATTGCCTCCCCGTCAGAAAGATTTTCAATTCCCTGCTGACTTACAAAATGAAATTTCACCCAGTGCCTTACATTGTTTTTGTTGATAAAGCTGAAGGTATGGCTTCCAAATCCGTGCATATGCCTATAGCCTTTTGGAATACCACGATCACTCATTGTTATGGTAACTTGATGTAATGATTCTGGAAGCAAAGTCCAGAAGTCCCAGTTATTGTTGGCACTTCTTAAGTTAGTTTTCGGGTCGCGTTTTACTGCACGATTCAAGTCTGGAAACTTCATAGGGTCACGAAAGAAAAATACCGGAGTATTATTTCCGACTAAATCCCAGATTCCTTCTTCGGTATAAAACTTAAGCGCAAAACCCCTGATATCCCTTTCGGCATCGGCAGCCCCTCTTTCTCCGGCAACGGTAGAAAAACGGCTAAACATTTTTGTTTTCTTTCCGATTTTGCCAAAAATATCGGCCTTGGTGTATTGTGAAATATCGTGTGTAACCGTAAAAGTACCGAAAGCACCTGAGCCTTTTGCGTGCATTCTTCTTTCGGGAATTACCTCTCTGTCAAAGTTTGCCATTTTTTCAAGAAACCAAGCATCCTGCATCAACATTGGCCCACGTGGCCCTGCCGTTTGTACGTTTTGATTATCCCCAACTGGAGCTCCAGTTTGTCTCGTAAGTTTTGATTTTTTTTCCTCCATTACTTTTTAGTTTTTAAAATGATGTATGCAACTAGTTACGCACAAGTTAAATGATAAAAACCAGTGCATCAACTTTTTAATTCCTCCAGCAACTGCCCACGTCACATTTTATCGGCATGCGGAATCACCATAAACGGTATTTCAATATGAAACCCAATTTTTTTGATGATAGGTTCAACGAACATACGTTCGAAAAAGGTATGCTTGTTGCGTACCATAACTAAAAAATCTATTTCTTTCTTAGCCTGAAATTGATTAATAGCTTCAATAACTCCTTGATCTGGAAGGTCGTTAAGAATGAGGTCGATAGGTACAAGGATATCTTTTAGTTTTTGTTTTTTCCTCAATTTCTCTTCCGATAATTCATAGCCTGAAGTTATATGAAGAACATCTATTGTCGACCCATACTTTTTGGAGATGTCCAACAATTGTTGCAAATTTTCCCTATCATAATTTATTTCATAATCCGTCGGAAATAGAATGGCCTCCGGGGTCCTATATCTAAATTCAGAGGGCACCGCAATAACAGGACAAAGGCTCTTGTTAATTACTTGGGTGGTATTGGTGCCCAATAGGATTTCTTTTGCTTTGGTGACCCCCTGGGTTCCCATAATGACCAAATCTACATTTTCGTTTTTCGTGATTAAAAGAATTTCGTCAGTCAATGTATTAAAGGCTGCCCGCATCCTAAAGATATGTCCCGGAGTTTTAAATTCGTCTTTTAACCGCTGTTTTAATGCTTCCAATTGCTTCATTGCCCTTGTTTGATAGAGGTCTTCGAGATTGCTTTGGCTTGGGCTCTGAAATACATACTCCACTTGAAAAATAGGTGGGGTATAGGTGTGGAGTAAATAGAAGGTTGTCTCCTCGTCCTTAAAAAGTTCAACGGCATAACGTATGGCATTATACGCGTTCTCGGAAAAATCGGTGGGCAGGATTATTTTTTTCATTTGTTCAATTTTTATGTTTTGTACTTCTAAAATCATTAATTAAGTATTGTTTCTGAGTACGAAAAAGGGTACCTTTAACTACATACCTTATTTTGTAATTAAGGTTTGTGCCAGGACAACAAAATAGATAGCATTCTATCTTGGTCAATTTTAATTCTTCAACAAAATCCCCTCAGAATATTGTTTGACATACTTTAATGGTATGGTCATTCACTATTAAAATTTTGCTAATCGCGTATTTCAATAATTGACAGGCATTATTTTAAATCGAAAATAACATTTGCCGAAAATGTGCAGGCAGTGAAACCGTTCGCATGGCGTTTTAATTTAATGCGAAAATAAGATTGATTTAATCCAAACGAAATGATATTGGTCACCTCAGATTATGGAAGGATACAAATCTTCATAGGGACTGATCGTAATCATTTCGCATCCGGAAAGAAGAGCCTAGTTTTGCCAATCAAAGAAATTTTTGGACGCCATTAAAGATTAAAGGTACGTGGTCATAATAGTTGTTAATCACAGGAAAATGGTCAATGCCATAAAATCATTAACAAAGAGAATTCGACCAAAATGTTTAATATAATTTCTCATACCCAAATAAATTCAACAGATATGAAAATGGATAAAAATTCTTTCAAAAACACATTAAAGATAGAAGGCAAAAAACTCGATATCATCAGTCTCGATAAGGTAGCCAAGATGCACCCGCAGGTAATGAAATTACCGTTCTCCATTCGTATTCTATTGGAGAACGC
Organism: Arenibacter sp. S6351L; assembly: GCF_023016025.1. Taxonomy (NCBI): domain Bacteria; kingdom Pseudomonadati; phylum Bacteroidota; class Flavobacteriia; order Flavobacteriales; family Flavobacteriaceae; genus Arenibacter; species Arenibacter sp. S6351L. The sequence continues at coordinate 27,539 of NZ_JALKBB010000017.1, forward strand.
CTTGAGAAATTATGATGGATTCTTGGTAACAGATGCGCATATCGAAAACCTGATTAATTGGAATTCAAAGGGCAGCGATGCATCTATTCCATATAAACCGGCTCGAGTGCTCATGCAGGATTTTACAGGGGTACCGGCTGTGGTCGATATTGCAGCCATCCGTTCAGAAGCCATCCGCAAAGGAAAGGATGGCGCAAAGATTAATCCAAAAGTACCGGTAGATCTTGTTATTGATCATTCGGTTCAGGTCGATTTCTTTGGCACTGATTATGCTTATAAGAAGAATGTGGAGTTTGAATACAAGCGTAATAGTGAACGCTACGAACTATTAAAATGGGTACAGAACGCCTTTGAGGATTTTACTGTTGTTCCTCCAGGAATGGGGATATGCCATCAAGTGAATTTAGAATATCTGGCAAAGGGTGTTGTTTCGAGGGATGGTTGGGCCTATCCCGATACTTTGGTAGGCACTGATTCACATACCCCTATGGTCAATGGTATTGGAGTAGTAGGTTGGGGTGTTGGTGGTATTGAGGCGGAGGCGGCACTGTTAGGACAGCCCATTTATTTTTCAAGTCCCAAGGTTATAGGTTTAGAATTAAATGGCAAACTGCCAGAAGGTATTACGGCTACGGATATGGTACTCGAAATAACCAACCGACTCCGAAAATTTGGCGTTGTTGGGGACTTTGTGGAAGTTTTCGGTTCCGGTCTGGATCATTTGTCCGTTCCGGACCGTGCCACCATTGCCAATATGTCTCCGGAATTTGGATGTACCATTACTTATTTCCCGATCGACGATCAGACACTGCGGTATATGGAAAAGACCAATCGCGACCAAAAACAAATTGATTTGGTGGAGCAATACTGTAAAAACAACTTATTGTGGCGGACGGGCAAAGAAAATATCGAATATTCCGATGTAATTAGAGTGGACCTGTCCAAATTAGAACCATCGGTAGCAGGGCCTAAGCGGCCACAAGATAAAATTTTGGTCAAAGATTTAAAAAATCAATTCGGCAATCTGCTTAAGGAAATGCATGGCAGGGATTATGTACCCTTGGAGGAGCGTGAAACCTGGTATGCCGAGGGTGGCTCTGGCACCCGTTTCAACAAACGATTCCGAGATAAGGAAGTGGCCGATGACGTGGAAGTAGCGGTACAGAAAGATACAGCGTTGCATTCCGTCCGGATAAGTAAGGGAAATCAAGAATATGCTCTAAGCGATGGCTCCATTGTTGTGGCTGCCATTACATCCTGTACTAATACTTCCAACCCCTCGGTCATGTTGGGAGCAGGTCTGGTGGCAAAAAAAGCTATAGAAAAAGGGTTGGATGTAAAACCTTGGGTTAAGACATCCTTGGCGCCCGGTTCGAAGGTCGTAACTAATTATTTAAGGCGTGCAGGTCTTTTGCAACATCTTGAGGCCTTGAAATTCCATGTGGTGGGTTACGGCTGTACCACTTGTATAGGTAATTCAGGTCCCTTGCCACCCCATATTGAAAAAGCCATAGACGAATGTGATCTTGTGGCAGCTTCAGTGCTGAGCGGGAACCGGAATTTTGAGGCCAGGATCCATCCAAAAATACGGATGAACTTTTTAGCATCCCCTATGCTGGTAGTAGCTTATGCCATTGCAGGACGTGTGGATGTCAACCTGTTGGAGGAGCCTCTTACTCAAGACGTAAATGGACAGGACGTATATCTTAAGGATATTTGGCCCACCCAAGGAGAAATTCAGGAGGCCATCGAAAATGCTACGACCAAGGATGATTATGCTAAGGAATATGCGGTAATTTTTGATGGGGAAGAACAATGGAAAAACCTGGCAGCTCCCACTGGACTGGATTATGAATGGAAGGAAGATTCCACCTATATTAAGGAAATCCCATTCTTTAAGAACATTAGTGAAACACCCGTTCCGCTTGGGGACATTGCCAATGCCAGAGTACTGATAAAGTTGGGTGACTCGGTCACTACTGATCATATTTCACCAGCTGGCTCATTTTCCGAAGAAAGTCCAGCAGGACAATACCTAAAGTCAAAAGGTATCGAGCGAACCATGTTCAATTCCTATGGTTCTAGAAGGGGCAATCATGAAGTGATGATGCGTGGTACTTTTGCCAATGTGTTCATCAAGAATGAAATCGCTTCAAAACAGGGTGGTTTTACAACCTATTTTCCCGAAAATAAGGAAATGAGCGTATACGATGCGGCTATTAAGTATATGGAAAATAAAACGCCTTTAATTGTTCTGGCAGGCAGTGAATACGGTTCCGGATCCTCACGGGATTGGGCGGCCAAAGGTGCCAGCTTATTAGGAGTAAAAGCGGTGATTGCCAGTTCGTACGAACGAATCCATCGTTCCAATTTAGTGGGTATGGGCATACTACCCTTGAAGTTCAAAAAAGGGGAAGATGCCAGAAGCTTAAGATTGTCTGGGAATGAAACCATTACCATTACAGGGATAGAATCTGGCCTCAAACCGGGTAAAGAACTCGATGTAATTGCTAGGAGAACAGATGGCTCTGCAATCACATTCGAGGTGATCGTCCGATTGGATTCAGAAATCGAAATTGAATACGTCAAACACGGCGGTATTTTACAATATGTGCTTCGACAATTTTTGGAGGAATAGAGGCAACATTTTTATAGGCAAATCACAAACCTGCCTAATTTTAATCTATAAAATATCATTTATACAAAATAGTACAATGTAAATATGACTAAGTGGATTCTGAAAAATTAAGTGTCTGAACACGGATAATACCTAAAGACGACATCATAATAGGATGACATAAGGTTATCAATTTAATATAAAAAAATTATTAATTTAAATTCAAATAAGATGAAAACGAACATTGGAATTACAAAAGAGAATAGGGAAAAAGTAGCGGACGTACTGGCCAAATTATTGGCAGACGAATTTGTACTGTATACTAAAACATTGGGTGCACACTGGAATCTTGAAGGTCACGATTTTCATACGAAGCACCTATTCTTTGAGGAACACTACAACAGTATTAAAAAAACCATCGATAGCGTTGCGGAGCGAATGAGAAAAATTGGATCATACGCCCCTGCTACTTTAGAGCAATTTTTGGACTTGACCCATTTGACCGAAAAGTCGAACACTGGTAATTCAAGCCAAGATTATATAAAAATGCTATTGGGGGACCACGATGCGATAATCCAGTTCATAAGGGAGAATATTTCTCAGGTGGAGGAGGAATTCGGTGATGTTGGCACTGCCGATTTCTTGACTGGTATATTGCAGGAACACGAAGAAATGGCATGGATGCTTCGGGCAAGTATATCAAAGCAAACTACTGACAAGAAACCACTTGGAGTATAATCCAAAGTAGTGGAGTTTTGTTATTTATAAGCCACTCATCATTCAACTTTTTTGTAAAAAAAGGGAAAGGGGAGTGGCTTTTTTGCAATTGAATCAAGTCTGTTACTGGGCCTATTTCGTATAGGAAAATGAACTTTAACTTCCGCTTTCCAAACTTAATTTAATCGCTGGTCTATATTTTAGTTTAGTATCATTCCTTTTCCTTAATTACGATAGTCCGATAAGGAAATGGAATCTCGATACCTTCAGTATCAAAACGTTTTTTGACACTTTCATAAACATCACGTTTTATGGCAATGGAATCCCCAAAATTTTGTGCCCATGCCCATGCACGAAGTTTTACTGAAGAGTCATCAAATTGGACAAGGGCTACCTTGATCATTGGTATACCGTCTTGCTTTTCAAGCTCGGTACGGTTATCGTAAATCAGAGGGTGCTTCTCGCATTCTTCCTGCATGATTGCTTTAGCTAGGTCTACATTGCTATCGTAGGAGATGCTCATCTCTATATACTCACAACATTTTTGCTCACCAAGATCATAGTTGACCAATTTTTCTTTATTGATTATTGAATTAGGAATAACGATCATCCTATTCTTAAAATTGCGAATTACCGTATGCCGTAATGTAATATCGGTCACGGTACCTACCATAGTGTCGCTAATTTCAATGACATCACCCACCTTAAAAGGCTTAAAAGAAATAATGAACAAGCCACCGACAAGATTTGAAAGTGCCTCTTGTGAAGACACCCCTACTATAAGTGCAATGACCCCAGCTCCGCCGAGAATAGTCTGGGCAACCCCGTGAAGTGATGGGATAGCCAAAAGACCAAAAAGAGCTCCCGTAATATAAATACTATAGACCGATACATAACGCAAAAACTTAAAATTAGTAGGATCTTCTCCGTGTTGGGTCTTCCTTCTGATACTTCTTTTAAACCACATATTGGCGGAAGTTGCGGCAACTATAGTAAGAATAGTTACAAAACCTAAATACAGCACTAGTTTAAAATGCTCGTTCATAGCAGCGAATTCTTCTTCTTCCACAAAAATGAAGGTGAGAGCGATAAGGCCTAGGACAATCCATAGGGTATTTACTACCCGCTTTATAAGATTAATGGGTGTTGTATTCAGACTTGCAAACTTATTGAGTCTCCTTTTCAATAGCCATTTGTACAGCAAATTGGTCAATAGGTGCAATACAGCCACTATCAAAATAATTACTAATCCGTAGATCAGGTCCGAAATGTGGGTTTTGAAATATTCTATCATTGGTATTAAGGAATATAATTTCTACGCTTTATTGTTATTTCTCATTGGCTTTCCTTATTCATGCAGCACTAAAAACGGCACTTTGGTATGGTAACTAATTTCTTCAACTGCTGGCCGAAATAAAATCTTTTGGAAAAAATTGAGATTCTTGGCCACCATTGAAATCATATCGACATCTCTACTTTCTGTAAAACATTGCACGGCAGTTTCAAGTTTTGAACCTGTAAGCGAATGGAAACTATGGTCCACATCCAATAAGTATTCCTGTAGAAAATCCTTATTTTCACGTTGTTCCTGGCTAAGTTCTTCTCCCTTTTTTGAAATATGCAAAATCCTTAGTACAGCCTTATTCATATTTATCATTTCTATCAAGGAATCCAAAACTTTGAGGTCGTAGCCTAACTGATAATCCGTAGGGAAAACGATTTCTTTGGGCCGCGTATATTCCACATCTTCGGGTACGGCGAGCAGAGGGCATCTTACCCTAGTAATTACATCACCTGTATTACTGCCAATAGTTGCCTTTTTGAGTCCTGTAGCGCCTTTGGTCCCCATTATGATAAGATCTATTTTCTTGTGTTGTACTTCACTTTTTACCGTATCGATAAAATAGTTAAAATGGATGAGGGGAAAGAACATATGCTTTGTATTCACCGGAAGTTTTTCGATACGATCCATCCATGTGCGCAATTCCCCCATACTGGTATTCAAAAGGTTTTCTTTCAAGGTAAGAGACGTTTTTTGAATGGTAGAGCCTGTTCCGGAATATCCTGTTACCGGATTTACGTGCAACAAATAAAACGTACACTTAGTATTATGAAAAAGGTCAAGGCCATACTGGAGGGCATTCCATGCGTTTTCAGAGAAATCGGTGGGTACAAGGATTTGTTTCATCTGGATAGATTTATTAGTTTTTAGTTGAGGCACCCCGATAAACATTGGGAAACATCGCCATAAAGCTTCTCGAATTTATTCTAATCAGGATTATGACTCATTTTATTTCACATCTCGATTTAATGCTGTAAAATTAGGGTCTCAAAGCAAGATGCGAAATGATTATGGTCATGCTGGAAGCCCATACCAAGGTTCGTTCCCCTATACTTGGTAATAGACTAAAGTCAAGAAAAGTTGAATTGCGCGAATAGTAAGAATTTCATATTGAATTCGTGAAATGTCGTAAAAGAGTGAAAGTAAAGGAGCTTATTTTCGGTAATCCGTTCCGGATAATGAACTCTATCTTTTAATGCGAATCAAGATCAAATGGACCATTAACCCAAAAAATCTCAAAATAATCAATCCACTTGGCCAAGGCCGTCAACATCCACAATTCTAATACTATGGTTTTCAATATCAATAAGGCCTTCCTTTTTAAAGCTAGATAGCGTCCGTATCATAGTCTCGGTGGCCATGCCCGCAACACTGGCAAGATCGCTACGTAGGACAAGTATGTTTCCATTGGAGTCTTTTTGAAGTTTCTCTGCGAATTTTAAAAGTGTTCCTGCTGTCTTACGTCTAACTGATCCATAGGCCATTGCCAACAATTGTTCCTTGGCCTCCGTTAGGTTTTCTGATAAAATTTGCATCAGTTCCATCGTTAATTCATGATTTTCCCGCAACAATGGCTCCAGTTCCAAGGTAGGGATGCCCACCAAATGGGTGTTGGTCATGGCTGTTGCGTATTCTTTATGAACCGTGTTGCTTGCGAAGGAAGTGAAGCCAAAGAAATCATCGGCATTGTAAATTCCCGTAATCAATTCCTTCCCTTTTTGATCTAGAATATGGGTCTTTACAGTACCTTTAATAATAAGATAGACCGTGTTTGAATACGTGCCCTCTCGGTATATGTTTTCCTCTATTTCAAAATGGTACTCGGATCCGTTATCGTCTATATAGTTTTTAAGTTCATGAATAGTTTCCATTTTAATGCCAGAAAACTTCCTATTGGATTTGGTCTGAGCTTCAGAATCATTGAGTATTGCCATGCGTGCCAAACGGCTTTCAATTGCTCCAATAAGTTCTGTTTCCTTAAAAGGTTTGGTGAGATAATCGTCTGCACCTAGGTCCATGCCCTTGCGTACATCCTTTCGTTCAGTCTTGGCGGAGAGGAATATAAACGGGATGCTCTTGGTTTGATTATTTTGGGAAAGTGTTTTCAAAACTCCATAACCATCGATCTCTGGCATCATAATATCACAGACAATTACATCTGGCACATATTCTTTAGCCATTTGTAAACCATTTTTACCATCTGCAGCAGTACGGACTTGGAAACCCGAAAGCTCCAAAAGTTCGGCCGTAGTTTCCCGCAAAACAGTGTCGTCCTCGATCAATAGGATTTTTTTCATAGGAATTAAATTTTTTCTTGATAGTTACTTCAAACTATAATTACACAAATCAGTTAACAAACCTATAGGATGGCTTCAATTCTCATTAAAGGTTTTTGAATTAAGGATACCAACTGGTTTTGTTTTAAACTTATAACTTTTCATCTGCTTGCTCCAATTTTCCGCTGCCTAACTCTAAAGAGGCAATTCCACCGTAAATGTACTGCCTTCATTTTCTGCACTTTTAAAATAGATACGTCCTCCTAAATTTTCCAAATGTGTCTTTACAATGTTTAAGCCAATGCCTGTACCTTGGGTCAAAAGCACATTTTCGGATCTAAAATACCGATCAAAAATATGCTTATGCTCTTTTTTGGAAATACCTATGCCTTCATCCTTGATATGGAAAGTAATCTTGTCATTGGACAGATCGACATTTATGTCTATTTCGGTATCCTCAGGAGAGTATTTTATGGCATTGTGTAAAAGGTTGGTCAAAGTTAGGGCCACTATACGTTGGTCTTGATGTATGGTCACATCTTCTATATTGTTTGGATAGTTGATGCGTTGCCCGTTTTTGAGAAGCATATTTGCGTTGTAAACGACCTCGTTGACCAGTTTACTGAGTGAAAAATCTGAAAGGTAGTATACCTCCTTACCCTTTTCCATTCTTTCAATAGAAAGAAAATCATCCAAAATATTAGTTAGGTGCTGTACACCTCCCATTATGGTTTTTAAGTGCTTTTCCCTTTTATCTTGCTGGTCTTCCCTTTGATATTTGCCTACCAAGGTTGCAGAGTTAAGGATACCGCTCAAAGGAGTTTTGAATTCGTGGGAGACCAAGGACAAGAATTTGCTCTTTAATTCGTTCAGTTCTTTTTCCCTTTCAAGAGCTTTTTTTAATTGTTCAGTACGTTCCTCAACGGTTTTTTCCAGTTTTTGGGTATAATACTTACGGTCTGAAATGTCAAGAATTATTGCTACGATTACCTTTTGTTCACCCAAAGTAGACGATTGCAAATGTACCTCTACCGGATAACTTGTTCCGTTTTTGCGGCGATGTACTGCCTCGTATTCCACTTTTTCCTCTTTGCCATTGAGGAGGGGAGCTATTAACCCACGCAAATCTGCTTCCGAAAAGTCAGGTTTAAGATCCAAGGGCGTGAGTTGCAAAAATTCTTCCAAAGTATAGCCAGTGTTTTTTTGGGCTCCGTAATTGGCATTCAAAAACCGCAGCTTTTCGGCATCATAAACATAAAGTTCGTTCAAGGATTCATCAAATATTCTAATTAGATGTCCTATTTTTTGAAGTGCCAATTTCCGCTCGGTAATATCATTCTGTATTCCTACAAAATGGGTGATCGTTCCATCTTTATCGGTAATAGGATTGATGGAAACCTCGTTCCAGAACATGGTACCATCCTTTCTATAGTTTCTTAGTTGAACTTTACAGCTTTCACCACTGGCAATGGCACGGTGCATGTCCTTAACCCCTTGCTGCTCATTGTCACCTGCCTGAAGGAAACGACAATTTTTGTTTCGAATTTCGTCAGTGGAATATCCTGTCATTTGCTGAAATGCCTTGTTGAAATAAATTATAGGATTATCTTCCTTTTGGGCATCGGTAATGGTAATTCCATTGAGAGCGGCTTCCAGCGCCGCGGTTTTCATTTGATAGCTTTTTTCTATTTCCCGGCGTTCGGTAATGTCGATGACCAAAATTAAGGTGTAGATTTTACCATAAAGAGAAAAGTGGTTCAAGCTGACTTCTAGGGGAAACTGTTTGCCGTTCTTTTTGAGGCCAAAGAGGTTACGGTCCAAACCGATCCTTCTTTTTTTATGGTTGTAGAAATACTCTCTGAGGAACTTTTGGTGAATTTTTCTATGGGTTTCTGGCATCAAGATTTCCAATGGATGGCCCACTAGTTTTTTTGATTCGTATCCGAACAATTTGTGGGCAAAATGATTTGCGGCTACTATTTCCTGGCCCTCATTTACCACGATAATTCCTTCCGACACCGCCTCGGACAACATCATGAAGATATTACTGTTTTTTTCAAAAACATGCATGGGCTATAACCAATTCTTTTAGTTTTTACACGGCTTGGAATTCTAAAATACTGTGATAATCCCCAGATATACTTTTTAATTGTACACTGTTGATTCAATTTATTTATGGAACACTTTCTATTGCTAAAATAGAGAATATATCCCAGTTGAAAGAAGACTTTACTGCTATTCAGCAATTTGGATTCCTAGACCTAGCAGTAAGGACTATTGGAGTACAAATCTAAGTACATCATTTTTTTTGGGAACTGATATAAATCATATCGTCCAATGTCTGATGATATGTATCATGGCAGGTTTGAAAAGGTTCCCATAGTTTTGCAACATAACTAAAAATTGGAAATCATGAAGGATCTAGTTTACAGTACGGTTATGCCTATAGCCCAAAAATGGTGGATCAATCTTTTGATGGGACTACTTTTTGTTTCACTTGGTGTATGGGTTTTCATTGCGCCTTTGGCCAGTTATGTTTCTTTGACCATCTTCTTCAGTCTTGCCCTGGCCACGGCTGGGGCCTTTGAAATTTTGGCTTCCATTTTTTACAGAAAGGGAAGCAGAAATTGGGGATGGTACATGTCCGGAGGTATTTTGGACCTTCTAATTGGGGGGTATCTTATATTCAACCCTTTAATAACTATGACCGTTTTGCCATATATATTAGCTTTTTGGCTTTTGTTCAGGGGTTTGGTGGCGTTAGGAGTTTCCCTACAGTTGAGGACCTACGAAATTAAAGGCTGGGGATGGATGTTATTGTACGGAGCAGGGATACTGAGCTTCTCGGTTTTAATCATGTTCTACCCAGTCATTGGCGGTTTAAGCATTGTTTTTGCCACTGCCTTAGCCTTCTTGGCAATGGGGCTGTTCAATATCTCGGCCTCATACCATTTAAACAGGGCGCGAAAAAGAATTAGGAAAATTCAAGACCATCGCGAAAATTATGAACTAAAAGGGTATAGCAATGCAAAATTCTTTATATAACGTTGTGGCACCTATGTCCAAGAAATGGATGGTAAATTTCATACTAGGTCTATTATTTGTTTCACTCGGCACCTGGACATTTATGACTCCTTTGGAAGGGTTAGTTTCCTTCACCGGCTTCTTTGGTTTGGCTATGATAATAGCAGGACTATTTGAGATTGCAGGCACCTTAATTTATGAAAATAGCACAAAATATTGGGGATGGCATTTAATCAATGGAACGGTTGATATTTCAATTGGTATTCTATTAATACTCGAATCATCAACGGCCATGGAATTAGCACTCTATATTTTAGCCGTTTGGCTATTCTATAAAGGCTTGGTCGCCCTAGATTTATCCTGGAATGTGAAATCATGGAACCATAGAAGATGGGGCTGGATGTTTGTCCTGGGATGTTGGACCTTAGTATTCTCACTGTTAACAATGGCTTTCCCTATTATAGGTGGTCTGCATAATTTTTATACAATCGCATTAGGCTTTTTGGGTTTCGGCACCTTCAATATTTTGGTAGCTTACTACCTGAACAAAGTGCAAAAAAAAGCTAAGGCCGTTCAGATAACTCGATAAAATTTTAATTTTAAAAATGTATAACAATGGAAAATTCAATAATAACTATTTCGTATAAGATAAAAGGACCCATTGATCAAGAACACATTAATGAATTTTTTAAGCAAATGGCGGCGATCGGAAAAAAAGATCGTATGATTAATTTGGTGCTGGAAGTGTATCAAATAAATAGTTTACGGAATCTTAACAATTTCTTTTCGGATATAAAATTGAATAAGGGCGTTTTTAAATATCTAAGAAAAGTCGCCCTAATAGCCAATGCGGATTGGATAGAGGATCTTGGCGATTTTATCCATTTCGTGACTCCGTATGTAGATGTGGAAGTTTTTGATCTAGATGAAAAGGAAAGGGCCAACCTATGGGTATCGGCTCCAACAAAAAATGAGGACTTAAACTTAGAAGAAAGGGTCAAGCAGGGTTATGCCCATCTGGTGCACTTATAAAATAAAATCAATTTAATTAATAAAAACAATACCCGTTAATACCTCAAACCTGTGGTTTAACGGGTATAAAATTATCCAATAAAAGTATTGAATTTTAGAGCGATCCAGCCGTAGTATAGTTATTGATTCTAAAAATAGAATCAGAGACAACCCTAAGTTTTAAAACTTAATTTAGTTTGTGGGTGGATTCTAGTGTTCCACATTCCAAGCTAGTGCAGCTGGACCCAAAATGGCGTTCTCACTTGGGGTTTTTGAAATCAACACCTTAATCCTTCCTTTGTAAGCATTGAATAGTTTTCGTTCCATGGCGTCAATAGTCGGTTTAAGGAGGATATCACCTGCCTTACTGAGCCCTCCCAACAGGATAAAGGCTTCAGGGTCCAGATGTGCCGCGGTGTCTGCCAATTGTATACCCAGGGCTTCGGCTGTTTGTTCGAAAGCCCTTAGGGCAATGGTATCACCCTCAAGGGCGGCATCGGAAATAATTTCCCCTGTCATCTCATCAAAACTGATACTGCGCAAGGGAGAATCGTCCGTCATTTCAGCGATCAACTCAAAGATAGTGCGCCGAATTCCCGTTACTGAGACGTAGGTTTCCAGACATCCTTTAAGACCACAGTTACATTGTCTTGCATTGGGATTGGAGTCTACATTTACATGGCCTAACTCGGCTGCCATGCCATGTTCTCCTGTCAAAAGTTCACCATTATTAATAATGCCACCACCCAACCCAGTTCCCAAGGTAAGCACTACAAAATTTTTCATACCCTTGCCCAGACCATATTCCATTTCGCCCAAAGCGGCAGCATTGGCATCATTTGTCAACACCACTGGCAAGTCGAATATTTTCTCTACAGACTTTGCTAATGGAACCGACCGTCCCCACTTAAAGTTGGGTGGATTTTCCATGTTTCCCGACTGAGGATTGGCATTGGGTGCCCCAATTCCGATTCTGATCAACTGTTGTTCAGGCCCCAAATTCGACTTCAAGTCATTAACCTCAGATTCCAACTTTTTCAGAAAATCCTGGAACGGCATTCTCGCATTTGTATCAAACCTACTATTATTTAGAATACATCCAGTTTTAGTTACCAACCCTAATTTGGTGTAGGTACCTCCCAAATCGATCCCCAAGACCACTTCTTTTTTCATGTACGTTATTTTACACAAATGAACTAAAAATAATGAAAAGGCTGCATGACCGGGATCATTCCGCAACAGGTATATATGTCATATGTTTATGCCTTCAATAAAACACATGAATTATGAGAGCGTTGGCACAATTAAAAAATCTTAAAACAGATACTTGCAAGCATACAATCGTTCGAAACTTAAGTCGGATTATGGACATACGCATTTTGGATATCGATATCGAAACCAGAACGCTATCCTTCCTCTATCCAAATAATACGGCATTTGAAAAGACCAAGCGGGAACTGTACCATATTGGTTTCCCAATTAGGCAATGTGTTCATCAAAAATCAAAACAAAGTACGGATTATATAGAATATATAGAAAGCACGGTCACTTTTTAATAATCCAATATCAAAAATGATTAAGAAAGAAAACCCAAGGTGCCAACTGTACGATGCTATAGGCAAGCTTTTTTACGCCATTGCCATGGTCGATAAAAATGTTACCATTTACGAGGTGGAGCAATTAAAGAAAAATGTTCGTAGATACTGGGTATCCGATAATGGTATAGAAGAAGAATTAGAGATCGATGTGGCCAACCAAATCAACATGTTTTATGCCTGCTTACATCAGGAAGGCAAAGTAGCCCAGATCCATTTCGATGAATTCCTGGATTATTATCGGAAACATAGAAAGAAATTCCCACCGAATATCAAACAACTTATATTAAAAACGGCCGGTGGAATTACTTCGTCGTCTACAAGTAGGAATAAATCAGAACAGCTGTTGTTGGCAAAGCTGTGGATGCTGTTGAATTAAGTTTCAAACTAACCTTTATACCTTTTAAGTAATCACCGGCAGATCTTCACGCTTCGCCATATCTTCCCCAATGTTTCCCTTGCAAAAATGTGCTAGTTGGCTCCGTCCAATTGTAATAATGGTAGTTGCATCGGTATCAATTACGTGCGCATAGTTATATATTACATTTTTCACCGGGTAATTGCAGGTATAGTTTAGGACAGCCGTCAGAAATAATTCTTCCGTACTTGGTAAGCGATATTGAAGAAGGTATCTACCTTTTCCTTAATGTGGGTCGAGTGCATATATTTCAATCCCGGTGCATTAACATATACCAAATACAGATCACTTATAACAACTCCCAAAATGCCAGGACAGTTGGATAGGCTAGGAAACTTGGCCTCAAAATCAAAACCCAAGGCCATTTTCATAATCTAAAATCCCTGAGTCATTTTTATTATCAATACCGCTACATCCTAAGTCCTGACGATTTTTTCTGTGTTAAAGCCTGGCCGGTTCAAGAAAATGTCAAAACACTTATTGGCCAATCCCATGTAATACTGTGCTTTAGCCAACTTATATAATTCATCTTTGGCAAATACCGCTTTGGAAAGTCCCATCAAGTAAAGTACTACCTTTAAGTATAATGTTATTTGGCCAAGGTGGCAGCTATCTGTAGAGCGCATTCGGAATGCTTGAAAAATCTACAGGAATCAATATTTTATTCATCTATTACTGTCGTGATACTGGTTGTAGTCGTTGTTTTTGAAAAGCTGTTTTTCTCTTACGCAACTTTCTCTTTAAGTCTTTTAAAGATTCGTTCAAAGATTTTTCAAAATGATCCGAATATGATCGAACATAAAACCGTACCCCAGGGGCACTAACCTCTATACTACAGCTCTTGCCATTACCGGTAGGATTATTTTCTTGCTTAAAAGTAACCTCGGCCCTGACAATGGATTCAAACTTTTTTCCAAGTTTTTGCAACTTATTATGTACCCTATTATTCATAGTTGGGCTAACTGGCATTTGTATGTATTCAATTCTAACGATCATTTCAATAAGTTTTAATGTTTATAATCTATCAAAAAATAAGCTAATAGAGTCTCCCTTAGATTGTTATTAAGCTATTCCTTCTTGCAACCAAAAATTCTAAATATTTACAAAGAACTTTATCCTTTATTAATAGTGTAAACATACGATTGCTAATGGACGAATGAAATGATACTTATCAGTTGGCCACAAATTTCATCCGGGTAAAGTTGGCATACTTTCCTTCTAGTCTAAATATTAATTCTATTGATTGGTATTCCTTGTCAATTGCAAACGATAAACTGAAGACACCTTTTAGGTAAGTTTCAGACCAATAATTATTTTTAAAAAGAACGTCCCCAAACTACTTTTTGGGGACGTCTTCATAAACCTCTATCTATTTTAAACTCTCGACTTACGTCTTTGCATTATTTTTTGTTCTAATTTTTTTTGAATTTTTTCTTGTCTTTTAGCTTTTAACGCTGACTTGGAAAGCTTCTTTTTAGCTGTAGCCATGGTATATAATATTTAATATAATAATTAATAAATTGACCAACCAATGCACCCTACATTTGGTACCATTTTTTTTAGATGACGAGTAGCCCTGTCCGTAATATTTATACAGGGAAGTGATTTATATTAGAAGTATGTAGGTGTTTATGGGCACACTCGCTAGTGCCCCTTATTACAGAAAGACAATTTTCTCTTTACAAAATTCCATTATTAAATATATAAAACATTCAGTTGTGATTCAATTATTTACTGCAAACATGGCTTAAATGGCCGCATTAATGCCCATCAAAGGAATACCTATTCGGGTATCCAGCTTTTTAAACAGACATTTGTTGAACAGTTTTTGAAAGAACCCTTTTTCTTCCCTATAGGACAAGGCCAAGATATCAGCTTTTATATGCCGCGAATAGATCTTCAATTCTTCCTCGATATGGTCCGAAAGAATAACCTTGAATTCAATATGGTCATAATCTAGCTGTTTCTTGAGCGTTTCCTTGAACCATTTTATTTGATCCTTTCTGGAGTTTCTTGTTTCATTGGCGATATGTACAATGTGTATTTTCGCGTTAACCGACCTTGCCATTGGTACCAAACTTTTGATGGCTGAAATGCTTTCTGCTCCAACATCGGTGGCATAGAGCATAGTTTGAATTGGTGCGCCACTTAGATCTCTAGGAATGATCAGAATTGGAAAAGTAGATTTTTTCAAAAGTGCATGTGCGATATCACCGACCAGCAATCCTCTTTCCGAATATTTGGCCTTTCTACCTATCAGGGCCAAATCTGGGGATATTTGCTTGGATTTTTCAATGATACCATCCAAGACAGAGTCATTACTAACGACCTCTATCCGCATTCTGGAATGGTTGTATTTTTCCTTCAAATGTTTGGCGCAATAGGCTTTCAAAATTTCCTTTTGTTCTTGGATTACCTGAAGTTCCATCTGGTCGGACAGGCGTGCCATCGACAGGCGTATAGGAGGTTTTTGATGGACATACAACACAACTAGTTCAGCCCCTAATCTCTTGCTTAAATCATAGGCGTAGCGTAAAGCCGGTACCGATTTTTCAGTACGATTGGTAGCATAAAGTATCGTTTTCATTACTGTAAATCTTTAATGAACGAAGCTATAGCTTTTCCAAGAGGTACCAAATGATATTGATCATGGCAGCTTATTTTACCTGAGGAGTGTCAACAAATAAGATACTCGGATATTATGTTAAGCTAAATCGTGTAATGAGGTTATAAAGATTCATGGTAAACAAAGAAAATTAATGCAACTAACAGAAATTCATATTAATCTGCGTGGATACATTAGTGAGGTTTGCCTAATTTCGCAGTTCCAGTATCCCATCTTTATGTATTTGTAATGCCAAAACCCGAATCTTTTATTAACAATAAGCAATCTAGGCACGGGTATTTTTTATTGCTGGTAGGTATCTTGTTTATCGCCATCAATCTACGACCTTCACTTGCCGCAGTTGGGCCGTTGATAAACCATATAGGTGAGGCTACTGGCCTATCTAATTCAATGCTAGGTCTTTTGACAACCTTGCCATTGATTGGCTTCGGTGTAGTTTCTACTTTGACTCCCTTGTTCACTCGCCGTTTTGGTATTGAGGGCACGCTTCTTGGGGCAATGCTTATGTTGGTCATAGGTATTGGAATTCGGTCTTTGGGCGGAATATTTATGCTTTACTTCGGGACACTACTATTGGGTATCGCGATAGCCTTTGGCAATGTGCTTCTCCCCGGACTGACCAAACGTAATTTTTCATCGAATTCAGGGTTTATTACAAGTTTGTATTCCAGTATCATGGCAGTTGGTGCTTCCTTGGCGGCGGGTATCAGTGTTCCATTGGCCGACAACTATGGATTGGGTTGGAGGGTCTCGCTCGGTGTATGGGCAATTTTAGCTTTGATTGCTTTTTTTGTATGGTTGCCACAATTGTCCAGTTTAAAAAAATCCGAAGAAAAACGTAGTTTTTCAAAAGCAATGAAATCTTTGGGTCAATCCCCACTGGCATGGAAAATTGCGCTATTTATGGGCTTGCAATCATTGACTTTTTATGTAATCCTAGCTTGGTTACCGGCTATTTTGCAGAGTAGGGGATACGATGCGGAATATTCTGGCTGGATGCTTTCCCTATCTCAAGCTGCAGGAATTCTGGGATCTTTGATCGTCCCAACTTGGGGAGGCAAAAAAAATGACCAGCGCTCTATCGTGTGGTTATTGATCATGGTGGAGGTTATCGGCATTGTTGGCCTATTGTTTCCTCAATTGGGATTCGTTCCGGTATGGGTTTCGTTTATCGGTTTTGTATTGGGCGGAACATTCGGCTTGGCCCTGCTCTTTTTGGTACTTCGTTCCAAAGATACCGAATCCGCCACTGAACTGTCAGGTATGGCACAATCCATAGGTTATGTTATAGCCGCCACCGGACCAATTATATTTGGAAGTATCTTTGATTTTACCGGAAATTGGACATACTCCCTACTTCTTCTCATTTTTTTTGCCGCGTGCAAGCTGTATACTGGATTAGGTGCAGCTGCCTATGGGAAAGTGTAACCTACCGTACTTTAAATGTTGCTTAAGGATTATTTTTATGGCGTACAGGTTTTCCGACTGTAATGACATTGGATGCTTTTTTGATCTTATATTTCCCTAGTACTTATGCTAGGTAATTGTGTAGGGCTTTTAACGTTCCTTAGTCTAAAACTTGCGCTATTTCAAATTGTAGGCAGAAGTCGGGTATACTAAATCAATTTAGATGGGGAAATTGGCAATTAAAGGAAATTCTGTACTCATCCGATTCATTATATGGAGAAATACTCATAGAAGCAGCCCTTACTGAAATTGTTGGATTTAAAGTCTTGAAATGGCGTGGAGGGTAAAAAATGAAGCCATTGGTAACTTAGCAAAGTAATTGGATATTAATACCTATTCCCTTGACACTTTCTTAAATAAATCCAATGGTTTTAAAAATCCGATTTATTTTTTTAATTAGTCTTTAAAATTGAATTTAAGCACCCACTAAGATTAACCGTGCAATGTCAATACTGGAGTATGCTTAGAGTAGCCTATATTTCGAAGAGAGGGTTTGCGGAAGCCTAATCTTTCCCATAGAGACCGCTTTTCATTTATATAACTGATTATGTTATCTGATTTTACCTCGGTTAAACTGTTAAATACATCATCCATATTGGTATTAGGAAGACTATGAAAACTAAAGTCTACGCCCTCCAATTGTTTTTCCAAAAGTACTTTGTTCTTATTTTGATTGGGATTCAATGTCTCCATATCGACAGAGCTCAAAACTTTGATTTTAGCGTTGGTCAATCTGGCCATCTCCGCAAGTTGCTCCATTTCCAAAAAGTCATAATCGGAATAGAAGTCGATGGCCAGAACAATTTCTTTAGGTCGCCCAATAGTTCTACTATTGGGCACAATCATAACAGGACAATTTCTGATGTTTTGTATAATATCCAATGTGTTCTTTCCATACTTATTTTTCTGTTCGTTACCCGTGCCCTTGGCACCTATAAAAATCATATCAATTTGATGGTCCATGATGATTTCCTTTACGGCATCGATTAATAGGCCATGTTTGGATAATACGTAAAAGCGGTGATCGATATTCCGGTCTATTTTCGAAATACGTTGTAAAATGTCGCCCAGACCTTCTTGAGATCGATTTTCAGATAATTTATTAAAGGACTCTTCAGGATCTAAAGTTATATTGTCAAACCCAGTGCTATCCTTGATAAAGGTATTGAGGATATAAAAATCACAGGGATGATTTTCGTAAAGCATTATCGCATACTGAATGGCGTTCCATGAATTCATTGAAAAATCGGTAAGTAATAACATTTTTTTTCCCATGACCTTATCCTTTTTATTTTAATGTTTGGCCTCCAACAAAATGTTGGACAACAATTTTGATTTTACGTTCCTATATTTAATTTTATGATTTAGGTATAATTTGCGGTTCCTCTCATGCTTACTTAGGTAAAAGGAATCGCATTCAATCGTATCGCA
Source organism: Arenibacter sp. S6351L (assembly GCF_023016025.1). Classification (NCBI taxonomy): domain Bacteria; kingdom Pseudomonadati; phylum Bacteroidota; class Flavobacteriia; order Flavobacteriales; family Flavobacteriaceae; genus Arenibacter; species Arenibacter sp. S6351L. The sequence goes on from NZ_JALKBB010000017.1 coordinate 46,063, forward strand.
TTCTATGGCTCCTCGTATAGCCCCATTATATAGGTTGAGTGTTCTTAAGTTTAAGTTGTTTTCCCTTTGTAGGTCCTGCAGTTCTTTATATAGGGCGGCATTGTTTAACATGCGATCTTCAATTTCCAACAAATACTCAAGTTCCTCGTTGATATATTCCAAGTCATCCACCCAATTAATGACTTCGTCCATATCTTTTTTTATCATAATCTTGCTATCGGACTCATGGCTGTGAAATAAATTTGAAGTGTTCATAATATCATATTTACATTAATATATTTATTCTCTTGTTCTATTTTTTCAATTGTTAATCTTTGTTCACCATTGGGGAATTCCCATATTAGGGTATCTCCCTCGGCGTACCCAATTACTGCAGCCCCCATAGGGGTCAGGATCGATACTTTATCCCTTTTAACATCACTGTCGTTGGGCATGACCAATTGGAATTTTCTTGTCCAACCGTTTTCTGATCTAATGGTAATGGTAGAGTTGAACCGGATAACATCTTTTGGCATATCAACTTCATCGCATATTTTGGCCGACTCAAGTTCAGTCAATAATTTCTTTACCGATTTACCAAGGGTGACGTCCTTATAATATCCTGAAAGGTTCATGTACCGTTTTAGGAGGACAAACTCCTTTTTCTCTATAATTAGATTCTTGTATTTCATTTTATTCTTTTTATATCATGGGAATTTGCCCCGTTGAGTAATCTATACCCTCGCAACTTTTATGAATAACCCAATTTTAATTGCAAAATTGGTGCTATATTATTTTGAGTACACCAGATGCCGTAACTATTCTTTCAGGTGTATGATTTTACCATTAGGTTTATCTGAGCGCAAATTGTCTTTTTATTTGCCTAGGTGTTCGCTTTATTAACGGCTGTTCCGATCGGACCTTTCCTTTTGGAAGTTCCACAGTATGGTCGTACTCGCTACACGAGTAAATGTTGCTCTTGTCCTTGGTCAAACTACAATCGAATAGGAAATTGCATGTGGAGCATATACTCCGTTTATATTGCTGTCTCATAATTTTAAGTAATTTTAATATTATAATTTGTCTGACTTTCAATTGGTTATAAAACAATTCGGGGGTTCGAAAGCCAGACAAATCCGTCAATCAACTAATACATCAAACTAATTTATCTGAGCCTGTACCCGGTTTATATTGTCCTTCCCAATCTTGTTCGCGCAGTAATTTTCAGTTTGCACAACCTTTGTAATTTTAAGGGGAATAATACCTATAGGTGTAAAGTACCTTACTATATCGCCATTAGATCTGCCTAAAACAGAAGCTCCTAAGGCACATTGTACAGAAAATCTGTTGGCCCTGTCGCCATCATCAAAATGGAGCACTAATTGGAAGGTTTCACTCCATCCGGTTTTTGAGGTTACCGTTACGATGGAATTCAGGCGAATGATATCATCTGACATTTCGTCCTCATCCAGAACAATGGCTTTCGCCATGTTTTCGTCAAGCATTTCAAGAGCATCCTTATGTGAATAATCTTCGATATAGTAATTTACATGTTGATATCGTTTTATCATTGCGACATCTTTTTTTCCCATAATTAGTTTTTCGTACTTCATTTTTTCCACTTTTACGTTACGTGAATTTCAAACTACAACTAGCCATCATTTTTTTTACATTTATTAAACTTTTCTTATTGAAAAGATTTACTTTTGAACCGATGATGACGTTACTGAATTATAATAACTCGGTTATTACATTCGTGCCATATAGGGCAAAGTGCATGCCCAAAAAGAAATAATTGGCAACAACAACCATAACTACCTGATAATAAAGGGGTAGCAGAGATTAAGAAAAGACAGTGATCTTTAGTAATCGGGGAGAATTTCCTCGATATGGGAGTTTTACCTCAGTGGATTAGTTCAGCTTATCGCGTAAAGTCTTACGGTCTATTTGAAGGATTTCTGCCGCCTTGGTTTTATTACCGCCCACTTTTGCAAGTACTCGTTTTACATATTCCTTCTCCATTTCACGTAGTGGAAGGAATTCGGTATCAGGAAAATCGATCTGATATTTGAGGTTATTGGGAAGGTCTTTAACTTGTATATTTCCATCACACATAATGACCGCCCTTTGAATTACATTCTCCAATTCCCGAATATTACCTGGCCAATGATGGCGTTCCAAAACTTTTAAGACATCGGGAGAAATGCCCATAAGTCTGTCTTTGTATTCTATCCCATACTTTTGAACGAATTTATCCACCAGTAAAGGAATATCCAATTTGCGTTCCCGTAGTGGGGGTACATTAATTTCAACAACAGTCAGACGATAGTAAAGGTCTTCGCGGAAATCCTTTTTTTTGATGACCTGCAGCAAATCGGCATTGGTTGCAGCTATAATTCTAATATCGACTTTTTCAGCCTTTCGAGAACCTACTTTGGTAATTTCCTTTTCTTGAAGCGCCCTTAGCAATTTGGATTGAACCGAAAGGGGCGCCGTACCAATTTCGTCCAAAAAAAGCGTTCCCTTATCCGCAGCTTGAAAGAATCCGTCCCGGTTGTCATTGGCGCCTGTAAAGGCTCCTTTTACATAGCCAAAAAGTTCGGCTTCCAATAAATTTTCGGGAATAGCCCCACAGTTTACCGCTACAAAGGGCGCTCGGGAAAATTGACCTGAATAATGTATGGCCCTTGCCACCAATTCCTTGCCTGTACCGCTTTCTCCCTGAATCAAAACCGTGGCCTTGTTGTTCTTTACCCTATCGATAATGTCCGTAATTCTTTGAAACGCTTCCGAAGTGCCGATCATGTCGGCATACCCTCTGCCCTGAACGACACTCAATGGGAGTTGATTTCTTTTTCGTTTTATACCGCTTTTAAATGATTTTAGTACGGCTGTTTTTAATTCTTCCTTGGTAAAGGGTTTAGTTAAGTAATCAATTGCACCAGATTTGATGACCGCAAGAGCACCATCCACAGAAGGGTAGCCCGTAATGACCAACTTGGGTATTTCAGGATAATTTTCATCGGCGAACTTTACCAACTGCAACCCATCCACTTCGGGCATTTGTATATCTGTTATCAACAAGTCGATATAGGTATCCTTTAGAATATGAAGCGCTTCTTTGACCGATACAGCCTTATAGGTATGATAGTCCATAGATTGCAAATGCCGCTGCAAAAGTTCTAAAATATCTATATCGTCATCTACAAGTAGGATGTTTTCTTTATGCAAGGCCATTTTTACAAATTTGGAAAATATAGGGTAAAAATAGTTTCTTTTGGGATATTAGTACTATTGTTTATCGTTCCCTTATGACTATTAATTTTAACGTGAGCAACAACCTGTCCACAATTAGCTTTGGCCATAAGGGATGAAATTTTGGATTTTGAAAAGGCTGAAAAAAAATAATTCAAATATATGTGCTGACCTTAAGAGAAGGCCTCACTCTAGGCGTGAGAATTGGATTTCCTAATTGGGTTTGGCTGTTGACTATTTCAGACTAGCTTCATGTGGAATTGGGAATAGGACACAGATATACACCCATATGTGTTAATATTCACCTTTTTTATGATATTATATGGTGTTATATGATATTTTGGCAAATTAAAAAAGCCCGAAAACATAATGTTTACGGGCTTTTGGTGGAATTTGCGCAATTCCCAGCCGAGTTATTGGGGATACAACTTTTTACGTATTATATTCAATACCATATACTTACAATTTTAAAAATCATTAATACTCACCTAATAACGCACCGCCAATTAGAACCCCGTTCATTAGTTAAGAACATAAACAGGGCACTATGGAGATTTATATTATAGCAGTTCTATTTAATTTCTAATGATTACAAATCAAATTTTATCCCTTGGGCAATGGAAAGCTCTACTGTAATAAAGGGTACAAGTCTGTCCCCGCATATTGGCCTTACAAGAATCTGAGCCACTTTTAAGGCCTCCAAGATGGATAAGAAGGATTCTGGTTTTCTAATATTCAGTGAATATTGGACAATAAAAGAATATATCTTTAAATGGGAACCGAATAGGTATTTTTTATTTCGCCCATAACAAAAGTACTGTGGGCACTTCCTATATTTTCTATTTCACCTAGGTGATTTAGAACAAAGTCTTGATAATGCTTCATATCCTTTACCATTACTTTTAATAAAAAATCATAATCTCCGGATACATTGTAACATTCTGTAACTTCATTAATTGCTAAGATATCCTTTACGAACTTATGACCAATTTCACGGGTGTGCTGTTTTAGAGTAATATTACAAAACACAATTAGGCCCTTATCCAGTTTTTCCGCATCAAGGACAGCGACAAATTTTTTTATATAGCCATTTTTCTCCAAGCGCTTTACCCTCTCAAATACGGGAGTGGTGGATAAATTTACCTTATTCGACAATTCTTTGGTCGTTAAATTGGAATTGGTCTGTAATAATTTCAATATCTGATAATCAATCTTATCCAAATCGTGCATAGAATATTTTTCTGTTAAATGATTAATAATCAATTTCAAAGGATAAAAACACTAAAATATTTATAAAAAATAGTGATTTCACCTAAATATTAAAACAAATTTAGAATTTATAATCCAAAGTATAAGCTTTGTATGGAATTATAAAAAATCATTATTTATGAAAACAAACCTATTAGGTTACCCTAGAATTGGCGCTAAGAGAGAGTTAAAAAAAGCCTTGGAAAAATATTGGAAAGGGGAAATCACTGCAACAGAATTACATCAAGTCGGTCAAGCAATTCGTAAGGAAAACTGGTTAATGCACAAAGAAGCAGGAATAGATTTGATTCCATCCAATGATTTTTCTTTATACGACCAGGTATTGGATGCAACCATGGCCTACGGTAATATTCCCACTAGATACTCAGAAATTAAAAGAAGTAAATCGGATTTGGACCTTTATTTTGCCATGGCAAGGGGGCTACAAAAAGATAATTACGATGTAACCGCATTAGAAATGACCAAATGGTTTGATACCAATTATCATTATCTGGTCCCTGAGTTTTCAAAGGACCAATCCTTTGAACTGTACTCCACAAAAGCTGTTGATGAATTCATGGAAGCCCTATCCCTGGGAGTATTGACTAAGCCAGTCTTGATTTCACCTGTCACATATCTTTATCTTGGCAAGGAAAAGGAGGACGGGTTCCACCGAATGGACCTTTTGGATTCTTTGACACCTATCTTTTTTGAATTATTGGAACAATTGATCTCTGCCGGTGCAAAATACATTCAATTGGACGAACCCTGTTTAGCACTTGATCTTGATGACAGAGAAAGGAATGCAATAAAAAAATTATACTTAAATATTGCCAAGAAGTTCCCCCAACTTAATGTCATATTAACCAATTATTTTGATTGTTATGGCGACAATTTAGAAACAGTTCTGCAACTTCCGGTATATGCACTGCACTTGGATTTAGTAAGATGTCCATTACAATTGAATGATATCTTGGAGTCGGAACTGTACACAGGACAACAAATACTTTCCTTAGGGGTTGTCGACGGCAGAAACATTTGGAAGAACAATTTTGATAAAGCTTTGACCTTAATTGACAAAGCCAAAGAACATGTTGCCCATGATAAGATTTGGATAGCTGGTTCCTGTTCCTTTTTACATACCCCGTACGATTTGGACCTAGAGGAGGATGAGGAAAATCTACCGACAATAATTAAACAGTGGATGGCATTCTCCAAACAGAAACTTAGGGAGTTGGCAACCTTAAGCCAATTGGCTTCTGATCTTCCCTCAGAAAAAGCAGCTGTAGCATTGATAAATAATAGGCGGCAGTTTATAGAAAAACAAAACTCGTCACTAATTCATCATCCGCGGACCAAACAAAGGGTGCAATCATTGACAGAGATGGATAAGAAGCGAAAAAACAGCTTTGGTATTCGTCAAGAGAAACAGAAACAGGAATTGAATCTTCCTTTATTTCCCACGACCACCATTGGATCGTTTCCCCAAACTAAACCGGTAAGAGCTTGGCGGGGAAAATTGAAAAGAAACTCTATCACCCAAGAGGAATATGATGAATTCATTCGAAAAGAAACTGAAAACACCATCCGATTTCAAGAACATATTGGATTGGACGTCCTAGTTCATGGCGAATTTGAAAGAAACGACATGGTGGAGTATTTCGGGGAAAAGTTAAAGGGTTTTGTATTCTCAAGTAATGGTTGGGTACAAAGTTACGGCAGTCGATGTGTAAAACCTCCGATAATATATGGAGATATCCATAGGAATGAGCCTATGACGGTTAAATGGACAACATTTGCACAATCATTGACCAAAAAGCCAGTAAAAGGTATGCTTACAGGTCCTGTTACTATCTTACAGTGGTCTTTTGTAAGGGATGACCAACCTCGGTCCACGACCTGTAAACAAATAGCTTTGGCCATAAGGGACGAAGTTGCGGACTTGGAGAAAGCTGGAATAAAGATCATTCAAATTGACGAACCAGCCATAAGGGAAGGGTTGCCCCTAAGGCGCGAGCAATGGGCCTTCTATTTGGATTGGGCCGTTGACTGCTTCAGACTGGCGTCATGTGGAGTAGAGGATAGGACACAGATACACACCCATATGTGTTATTCAGAATTCAATGATATCATACAAAACATTTCGGATATGGATGCCGATGTGATAACCATAGAAACCTCAAGATCGGAGATGGAACTATTGGATGCATTTGTCCAGTTCAAATATCCGAATGAAATAGGGCCAGGTGTTTACGATATCCACTCTTCAAGGGTTCCCAACGAGGAGGAAATGGAATTTTTATTGCAAAAAGCAATGAAACTTTTGCCAATTGAAAATCTATGGGTTAATCCGGATTGCGGTTTAAAGACTCGGGAATGGCCTGAAACTGAATCCGCCTTGATCAATTTAGTAAAAGTTGCAAAAAAAATGCGGGCCAAATCAATAGCTACTCCTTTCGTAGAGTAGCATCCAAAAGATATTTAGCGGTAATCAAACTGGTAAATCCCCTAAAAAAAATTTAGGGGATTTAACTTTTATAGCCTATTCTAACCTGATTTTTCAAAGAATTCCAATACTAAAGCCAATTACGAATTAAAAAATATTCTCTAGGTTCATGGCGGTTGACTTTGGCAAGAACCATTGTAATGCAATAATGCAATAAAATATATTACACCCTTTTAAGAACATAAGTATCTTTTCTAGATCATTTCGATTAATTGGGGGCTAATCCGAAACCACTTATTTTCAAACCATTGATAAGTGGTGATTCTGATTATTTTGTTTCTAACAAAGGTTACTTATATTTACAACCCTTAAATCCCCCGAACCATGACCGAATTCTCTAGGAGAAGAGTACAACTTGTCCTTACACTTTCATTACTGACCACGATAATTTCCTTTGTTTGGTTATTAATAGCTCGGAGCCTTGATATGCATGAATTGAGTGTTTACCTCATTGCGGCCACTCCCTTTTTTATCCTTTCTGCCATTATTTCAAAAATGGGAAATCTCACCTTGGCCAGATGCATCTATCTAATCATTTTCAATTTAGGTGTAGCACTGACCTCTTCTTTTGTTGGTAAGGCCGGAAGTGCAGAATTTATTTTGTTATTTTCAATGGGATTGCCATTTCTATGGTTTTCGTTTAGGAGGGAAAAACCCCATATAGTTTTATTCTCAGGGCTTTCCTTGATTTTTTGGTTTTTACTGTACTTCACGAATTTTGATCTTTTCACCACTGACCATATGGATGTGGAAATGGCAGGATTGTATATTTACCCACTTTCCATTTTGACAACTATTTTCTTGGTTACATTTCAATTAATATATTTCTCCTTTATAAACAATGGATTTTATTCGAAAATACACCATCAAAGGGAAGAGGCCATAGAGGAGTCCAATGCCAAATCCAAGTTTTTGAGTATGATGAGCCATGAGATAAGGACTCCACTCAATGCTATTACCGGTCTCTCCCATATATTGGGCGATACTAATCCAAGGGAGGATCAAAAGGAGAATATAGATGCCTTGAATTATTCTGGAAAAATATTGCTGAACCTACTCAACAATGTTCTGGACTTCAGTAAAATGGAATCTACCAAAATTGAGCTAGACCCCATTCCTACCAACATAATGGCTGCAGTGAGGCAGATAAAAAAGATTCACGAGCCAAGTTGTTTGCGCAAAGGCATCCAAATGGATTTGGAAATTGATGAAGATTTACCGAATGTTTGGTTGGATATCGTACGTTTCAATCAGGTCATCAACAACCTCATTTCCAACGCTATAAAGTTTACTGACCAGGGACGTGTAATTTTAAAAATTGTAAACCATGGTGAATTCGATGGCAAGGTTATCATAGGAACTGAAATCGAAGATACTGGAATAGGTATTCCATTTGAGCTACAAGAAAAAATTTGGCAGGCTTTTACCCAGGCCTCAAGCAGTACGAACCGTTTATATGGAGGTACCGGTCTAGGTTTACCAATTGTAAAAAATATCGTTGAAGCTATGGGATCCACGGTAAAGGTTGAAAGTAAATCCGGAGTAGGAAGTCGTTTTTATTTTAATTTGGAATTAAAATTGGCTTCGAGTGTAGAGTTGGAACAAACTATCAATAAAAAGGTTCACGATTTAAAAGGCAAAAAAATATTGTTGGTGGAGGACAATCTAATCAACGTGATGGTTGCCAAACAGATACTGGAAAAAGCCAATTTGAATGTTGAAGTAGCTTATAACGGGCAAAATGCAGTCGATATGGTTATGGAGAACGACTACGATGCCGTTCTGAAGGACATACAAATGCCAGTAATGGATGGCTATACGGCTTCCAGGGAAATTAGAAAATTCAATACCTCAATCCCAATCATGGCCCTATCGGCATCTGTCTTCCTAGAGGTCAAAAACAAAATTATGCAAAGTGGTATGAACGGTTTTATATTCAAACCTTTTGATCCTGAAGACCTGCTCAATAAAATAGAGGAAGCTATAAGCACTTAGACATTGATAATAAATGGAATATCGAAGCCTAAAATGGATTAGAGTATTCATCTAATTATAATTTTGAAAATGGGTTGGGCAACCGATAAACTTCGTTTAAAAATAGAGCCTATATCAGAGCTTAGTCCAATAGAACCGATAATGACCTACTAAGTTAGAATTTATCGGGGGGTCTATGATTTTGATTAGAAATAACGGACTGGGATTTTTGTACAATTTCCTGAATTATGCCGTCCAATTCCGTGGCGGATTGGTATACATGATCAAGTAATTCATTCTTCTCCGTTTCATCCACCATATTTTCATTGAACAGGTCTATTATCCCCATCAATCGGGCCAATGGGGCACGTACGACATGGGATTGTGTCCATGCTATTTCCCGCAATTTATCATTTTGCTGTTCAACAGCAATTTGGCTTTCCTTCATTTCGGTAATATTCCTAATATAAAGCGAGTAAGTATTCTCCGAATGATAAACACTAATTTCCAGCCATTCATTCAATACAGAAAAATATTCTTGAAAATAGACAGATCCATCTGTCTTAATCGGTTTGTAATATTTTAAAAAGAAAACGGGGTCGACAATATTCCCAAGTGCTTTCCAGATATTGATGCCAATGATGTTTGCTCTTTGAACATTGAATAATTCCTCGGCCACCTTATTCCAATAGGTTACGTCCCAGTTATTATCGACAGAAATAAAGGCATCCCCGATACTTTCCAGAATACTATGTTTTTCATTATTGGCCAATTCCACTTTTAACTGTGACGTTTTAAGATCATTGATATCCTGGAAACTTCCAAAAATCCTTAGACAGTCGTCATCGATGAAATCAGGCTTTCCTATCATCCTGACCCATCGTTCATTTCCCTGGGCCGTAATTATTTCAATTTCCAAATCCCAAGATTCTCCCTTTTTTACTGCATTGTGCATATAGGATACAATGGTTTCCTTGGTTTCATTATCTCGGCAATATCCCAGTACGCTGTTAATGGTAGGAGAATAATTGTCATCCACTTCATGAATTTTTTTTGTCATTTCGGACCAATAGATATGACCGCTCTTTAAATTGAGCTCCCATGCACCAATAACCGCTAGATCCGTGACTTCATTAAGTATATTTTTAAGTTCCTTGTTCTCCGTAATATCTTTTGCGACTGCATAAATTGCATCCTCCTCAGGGATCGGTCTTGCCGTCCAACTAAGCCATATAGTTTCCCCGCTTTTGGTTATATAGCGGTTTTCAAAGTATTTATAGGAATTACCCTTATACAAAAACAATTGTTGGTTTCTTGTTTTTTCACGATCTTCAGGATGGACAAACTCAATAATTTTTTTAGAAAGCAATTCTTCCTCGGTATACCCTAAGAGTTTTGAAGTGGCAGGGTTAATTTTTTTGAAATATCCGTCATAACTGGCCTTACACAAAACATCGGGGGCAAAACTAAAAATTCGGTCGAGTTCATTTTCAAGGAGTTTACGATTTATTTCCGCGGCCAGATGATTCGAGAACTCCTGATGGTGACTTTCTTGTAAAATTAAGGGCTTTGATTCAGAGTCCAGACCTATAATAAGAACACCAAAAACATTTTCTTTGTGAATGAGTGGTATGCCGACGAGACTCAGTATTTGAGGATCTTCGCCAGGTAAACTTGTCATAGCTCCATTTAATTCCCTGACATCCCATATTTCCATAGCCATGTTTTGCCATACGGCATCTGCCAGCCTTTCTGAATATTGAAAAATAGCTTCATTTCGTTCGCCATTGGGCGACAAGTTCTTCAGGTTGCTTTTTAAATTATGAACTAAGAATTTTAATTGCGTGTTCTCGCTATTGGGCAGCCAGATTTCACCGAGGGCATATTCTCCAAAATCGGACAAGTAACTTAAAACACTTAATAAACAAGGTTTCAGTTCCTTTTCGTAACTGAACAATACACTTACATCTATTATTAATTTATTTAAAAGTTCCCTATTTTTTTGATCACTTACATCCCGCTCAATGGCTATCCAATGTGTGAACCACCCATTTTCATCGGCAACTGGATTTAAGGACATGTTGGCCCAGTATTCCTTACCATTTTTTTTATAATTTACAATAGTAATCTCACATGGCTCCCATCGTCTCATGGCCCTGCTCAATCTTTTCAATTCAGTCTTATCGGATTTTGGTCCCTGAAGAATCCTAGGTGATTTACCAATTACATCTTCAAAAGTATATCCTGTCATATTGGTAAAGGCGCTATTTACGTACAGAATCCTAGGTCCTGGACTATCGAATGGTTCTGCTTCCGTAATCAATACCGCGTCCTTTGTATTCGTTACTACCGATTCCAACAATTTTAAATGTTGTTCTTCCCTTTTTCGTTGGGTAATGTCCTGTACGGTGCCTTCGTATTTTTTATGTCCATTGTGCAAACTAATAATTGGCCGCCCAAGTTGATGTATCCATTTTAAAGAGTTGTTGGGCAATACAATTCTGTATACGAAATCATAATTTATATTCTCGGATATTGCCTTTTTGTTTTGATCAACAAAGGCTTCACGATCGTCCGGATGAACAGTATCCAAAAAGGAATCATAATCCAGTGCATTGGAATCCTTGTTTCTTTCCCAAATATTATACACTTCCTCTGAGAACGCTAAGGTTGAATCATCAAGGTTCCAATAGCCAAGTTTGGCAATGGCCGAGGCCCTTTTTAATTTTTGTTCCGATTGCTTTAGCTCTTCCAAATATTGTTCCCTCTCGCTTACATCGGTGCAATTGACCAGGATACATTTTACTCCATTAATGGTAACGTGCTGCCCGACAATCTCCATTTTCACCAGATCACCGTTCTTCTTTTTATGTAAATATATTCCAGAATTGAGGGTATCATCCTGCATTTGAAACTCCCTTATCCCTTGCAACAATTTAGAGATCTCATTCTTAGGTCTTAGGTCCATAGCGGTCATAGTCTTGAACTCTTCCCTTGAGTAACCATAAAAATTAAGCATGGCCTCATTTACATCCAAAATCAGTAAACTATCAATCTCTAGTATATATTTGGGATAGGGACTGGAATTGAAGAGCAAACGGTGCTTTTCCTCCGAAGCTTTAATCATTTTATTATGCAGGACCCTTTCTGTAATATCCCTGGCATTAATAACAATGCCTTGGATCATGGGGTCATTTTTCAAATTGATAAATAGAATTTCTATCCATTTCCATTTACCACTTTTATGTTTAAATCGGAAAGGTTTGGATACAAATGGTTCATTGGTCAAGAACTTTGAAAAATTATAGGCTACTTTCTCCTTTTCGGCCTCATGGACAAAACCAAAAAAGTTTTGGTCCATTAATTCTTCAGATGAATAACCCAATGCGGATTTCAATGTTGAGTTTACATAGGAATAATTTCCTTTTTGGTCCACTATGGCCATCCAATTATAACCGGCTTGAATAACCGAGGTATACTTCGGATTTATAAGTTCAATTTGTTGCCAGACCTTTTTCTGGGTCGTTATATCCTGTATATCCCCTTCAAAGAAAATAAGTTCGTTATCATCATTGACTTTAGAATTGCTGACTTCGATATTAATAAAAACGAGATCTCCTGATTTATGTACAACCCTGCATTCCAATTCATTGCGAAGAAAATTATTTTTGTTCCACTCCTGCCAAATGGCCATCAATTTATCTTGATCCAAGAAAAAGACCAAGTCGACCCAATTATCTATAGAGGACAATTTTAGCTCATCTGATTTAAAGCCAAGCATTTCAAAGAACAGTGGGCTTAACCAAAGATTATTGGTGGTAACATCAAATTTCCAACTGGCTGTACCATTGACTTCCGAGTAGTTACCAAGGTTGATATTAATATTGTCAAAAAAAGCTTGGTGGGATTTAGGTTTTACCTTCTCAACCGGTGCACTATTTAACGGAACCGTCTGATTCGCCAAAGCCTTGATCAGCTCTGATTGTTGTTTATTGAGCGTAATAGTCTTATCAGAAAAGAAACAAATAATTCCCACTGCCTTTTTATTGGCATCCACCAATGGAGCTATAATCAAATGCTCGTTAGGGGCCCTATGGTTGTTAGCGGGAAGTTCCGTTTGCCTTTCATCTTCAGTACCTTTTAATTCCAATAATTCGTCAGGCGAATTTTCCAGATGATCCAGAATTTGTTTTTCCAAATAGGTTCCTGCATACTTGCCATTATCATCCTTTCCTGAGGTAATCGGCAACTTCAAAATTTCCATTTCGATCGCAGTCGAGTCCAGTATAAAAGATGCCAATTGGCAAATCTCGTTATAGTTCCTTCGAGGAATTTCCAATATTGAAAACGTTGGGAGTGATTCTATTCTGTTCTTAAACACTACATATTGCTTTTTGATTTAAAGAAACCATTTAAATGAAACATCATTGATCAGTGTACTTTCAGATTACGAAATGCAAATTGCATTTTTAAATAACCTAAAAATTAATTCACCAGACTTAACCAATAATATTTGACTTCTTTAATAACTCGTAAAAACTCCTTTATCTCCAAGGGTTTGTTAAGGTAGCAGCAAGTATGTCTATTAAAGTGAGGTTGCAAATAGGACTCTGAAGAAGTCAATATAATCACAGGGATATAAAAATTATTTAGATCTCCAATTTTGGAAAGGAGGTTAACTCCATTGCATTTAATCAGCTCCTCGTTAGCAATTATTAAATCTGGGATTTCATTTTTATTATTCAGTAATATATTTTCGATATAGGTGATAGCTTCGGGCCCATCTTCGAATAAATTTATATTACAAAGCTTCCCATTTTGTTGAAGGGCATCTTTAATCAGTATGGCATCGACCATACTGTTCTCAATTAATAAAACATTTTTTGAATTCATTTCGGGGGAAAGGTTAAAATATAATTAGATTTAGGTACGATTCTTTAACTTCAAATATGACTATTTATTCTATTTATTTGATAATAATTTACCTTTTTTTCTATTTATACATCGGAAATAATTCAAAAACCGCATTGGCTGGTGTTATTCCGAATAAGTATACCCCAAGAATTAAGAAATATATGGACTCAATTCCCAATAAGGATGTGCTCATTTTGGGGTGGTCATATTTATGGCCAATTAAGGTTTTCAGCTACAAATTAATTAAAGGCTGCTATAGTATCGTGGTAGAATTTAAAATGGAATCGTTTCAAAACCAGCCTGTTTAAGACAAATCATGAAACGAGGGGGCATGAGAAAAAAAAGTAGACACCTTTGTGCATAGGTCAAATTCAAATATGACATATTATAATGTCACTAAGAATCTGCATCAGACAGGTCAAATTTTAGCAGGACTTCTACTAAATTCCCTGTTTCAAAAAATCCATTTCCATCAATCCCAAAATATCCTGTCTAGTAATAGGCTTCTCGAAGTATTTCAACACTTTGGGGTACTGAGCTGATTTAGCCTTATCCACACTACTACAGGAAGACGTTATCATAAAAACATGTGTTTTACTTTTTATCGAATTAAGATGAATGGCGTCCAGAAACTCCCAACCGTTCATAACGGGCATGTTGATATCCAAAAAAATGGCATAATGGGATTCGGGGTCACTTTCCTTGAGTAAGTGCTCCAGGGCCAATTCACCATTGGCAAAGGTTAGGGGGGAAGTATGAAAACCCGTAGAGACTATTATGCGCTTCGCTATCATGACGAATATGGGGTCGTCATCTACTATTAATGCTTCAAGTTTCATAAGTGTATCCATTATTCAAAGATAGTGCTTCAGCCTTCTGTACTACCTCCCTAACTATTTCATCCATTTCTTGGGTGGACTCTTTTATATATTGCAACAAGGTGGATCTTTCGTCCTCCTCCAAAATCTCATTATCCAGCATGTTCACAAGCCCAATGATTCTGGCCAATGGTGCCCTTACCACGTGCGACTCCAACCAAGCGATCTCTTTTAATTTCTTATTTTGTTTTTCAATAGCATCAATCCTTTTCAATTTATCCGTTATATCGTGTGCCAATACGAGCCTCACCCTACTTTTTTCAGCGTCCATTACGCTACTAAAAATTTCAACCTGGATCAATTCATTGCTCTTTTTTTTATGAGTTAGAATACCGTTGAAATTTTGGGATTTACTTTCCTTGATCTTGGCAATTAGTTCTTCCAAGTAATCCAACTCGGTCTCGGGCCTCAGGTCCTTAAGCGTCATGGACATAAATTCATCAAAATCATACCCATAGTTGTCCATTGCAGCCTGATTGACATCCAAAAACCTCAATGAATCGATATCGAAGAGCCACATGGGCAATGGACTAATGTGAAACAACTTACTGTACCTATCTTCGGATTCCTGTAAACTAATCAGTGTTTTTTTCTTTTCAATATTATAAACAATACTCTTGTAAAGAGAAATTGCTGAAAGGTCTTCTTTTAACAAATAATCCGAAATACCCAAAGACAGGGATTTTAGAGCAAACGGAAAACTGTCAAAACCCGTTAATACGATAATTGGTACTTTAATATCGTTACTGAGAATATCAATGATCAAGGCCTCCCCACTTTTATCGGGAAGGGTAAGGTCCAATAAAATACAGTGACAGACAAAATCCTCCTGTTCAAACAAAATTCTCGCCTCGTTGTAATTATGGGCCCTGATAATTGTCGGGTTCAAAATCCATTCTTCCAAAAAATCCTGAATTAAGATGATGTCACCAGGATTATCCTCTATGACCAAAATGTGGTATGGTGTTTTATCTTTAATCATGCAACTAATATTCTACAGCCGGAAGGGATCCAATATTAATCCAAAAATCTTCAATACCATTGATCGCTCTTAAAAAATCATCCACATCATTCGGTTTGGTTATAAAACAATTTGCACAATGATCATAGGATTCATTGATGTCCTTTTGAGAGGAGGAGGAGGTCAACATAATAATGGGGATTCTTTTTATATCCTTAGTTCTTTTTATTTCTTTGAGCACATCCAACCCATTGATCTTTGGTAGATTAATGTCCAAAATAATTAAATCCGGAGTCTCCGCGTTGGCATATTTTCCATCTTTATATATAAAATCCAGGGCTTGTTTTCCATCCTTCACCACAGAAATCCTGTCAATAAGATTGCGTTCCGCAAAGGCTTCCCTGATCAATATAATATCACCTAAGTTATCCTCGGCCAATAAAATATGTATTCTTTTCATAGTAGTCCTGTCAGTCTTCCAATGTAATATTAAACGCTTATAAACTTGTTAATATTACCGATGCTTATAAATATTACCACCCGCTATACAATAATAATTTCCTTAGGGATCGTGAAATAGAATTTACTTCCTTTATTTTCAATGGATTCAACCCATATTTGACCTCCAAAATTTTCCACTATTTTCTTGACAATGGACAGCCCGATACCGGTCCCTGAATAATCTTCACGACTGTGCAATCTTTGAAAAATAAGGAATATTTTCGGAAAGTAATTCTTATCGATACCTATACCATTATCCTGAACTGTAAATTCCCAATGCCCATTGAACTCTTTGTAGCCAATTTCTATTTTTGCGGGAACATCCTTTTTTCTGAATTTAATGGCATTACTTATCAAGTTATGAAAAACTTGAACAAGTGGAGCGTTAAAACCCTGTATGATGGGTAATTCCGCTACTTTCACTTCGATTTGATTTTCGTTTATAACTTGCTGTTGGGCAAAGAGGACGCCACTTACCACTTCGTTCAAATCTATCCTTTCCAAGTTTTGTATATCTTTACCGACCCTTGAATATTCAAGTAAATCCAGAATTATATTTCGCATTCTTTTGGCTCCGTCTACAGCGAAATAGATATATTGATGGGCTTTTTCGTCAAGTTTGTCATTATACTTCCTTTCCAGCTGTGTTAGAAAACTGGTGACCATTCGCAAGGGTTCTTGTAAATCATGCGAGGCCATATATGCAAATTGTTCCAACTCCTCATTCGAGATAGCCAATTTTTTGGCATGTTGTTCCAATTTTTGGTTTATTTCTTTTAATGACTTTTCGTAAAGCTTTTGTGCAGTTATATCGGACATGGCACCGACCATTCTGTTTGGCTTCCCATTTTCGTCCCGAATCAATATTCCTTTATCAATAACCTCACTATAGTTTCCATCCCCTTTTAAATATCGATATTCCTCACGCCAATGATTGTTGTCTTTACTTACCAACATTTCTTCCAAGCTGGCAATGACCCTTTCCCGATCATCGGGATGTAAATGGGAACTCCATGATTCCAATGTTGGACTTCCCTTTTCAGTATTATATCCGAACAAGGTAGTAAATCCCTTTCCCCAATACAGGGTATTCTCCACCATATCCCAATCCCAGATAGCATCGCTAGTAGCTTGTGTTACCTTTTCAAATCGCTCATAACCTTTCTTTATCTCAAGATCTGCTAATTTCCGATCGCTTACATCTTTAAAATAGACCGAGAGCCCAGTAATAGAGGGATGAGCGGAAATTTCGAACCATTTATCCAGTGGTTGAAAATAATCTTCAAAATGTACTGCTGTCCCTGTTTCCTTAGCCCGCATATATTGCGCATGGATACTTGTATCCAAGGCATCGGAAAAAATATCCCATAAGTTTTTCCCAATAATATCGTCCTTTCTGACTTCTGTCAATTGCTCAGCGGCCCTATTCCAATATTTGACCTGCCAATCATTATCCACCGCAAAAAATCCATCGCCTATCCTTTCCAATATTTCACTTTTCTCCTTGAGTGTACTTTTAAGTTGAAGTTCACTTTCCTTTAAAATATGTATATCTTGGATACTACCAAAAACCTTATGGGTCTTGCCATGCAAGTATTCCGCTTCCCCGATGACCCTGATCCACTTAATATTTCCTTTCCCAGTCTTGATCTCTACTTCCAAATCAAACTTTTTTCCATATTTGACCAGATCCCTTAATACCATTTCAAATTCCGAACTATCCGAACCGTGGTAAAATGAAAGGACATTTTGAAAGGTCAGCACATATTGATCATCCACCTCCAATAATTCCCTTGTCATAGGAGAACATATAAGGGTATTATCCAAATCGGTATCTATTTCCCAACTCCCTATCCTAGCCAGGTTGGTGGCGCGTTCCAAGCCTTGTTCCAGCACCTTCCTATCCGTAATATCTATTATAAGGGAATCCCACACTACGGTTCCGTCAGCCATTTTGGTGGGTTTCCCTTTCCCTTCGTTCCAACGGATTAAACCATCATCCGTTCTATGTCGCCACGTACATTGCCATGGCGTAAGATATTCGGCAGAATCAAGAATGGATTGTTTTAACAATTCGAGGTCACCAGCAGCCTCGATTCGCTCCCATATTTTTGCCGTACTGGCCATACATTCCTCTGGTGACAAACCCCAAACCTCAAAGGAACCATCACTTACAAAGCTTAGTTTATCAGATCCGTCAGGAAATAAATTGTACTTAAATATTACACCTGGAAGGTTGTTGGAAATGGCCTTCAAACGCAATTCAATAGTTTTACGAGAATCTATATCCTGGAAACTACCATGAATTCTGGTGCACTTACCATTATTAAATTCCGCTTTACCTATAGCCCTTACCCAAACTTCATTTCCTTTGGCCGTAATAATTGGTAATTCAAGATCCCATGGTGTTCCGTTTTTAATACTATTTTCAATATGGTTTTTTATAACGGGACGAGCATCATTCCTATAAAAATTTATTCCCTTTTCCAGGTTAGGCTCATAATTTTCCTCTACCTCGTGAATTTCCTTTGTTATTTTTGACCAATACACTTTATTACTTTCCAAATCAATTTCCCAACTTCCGATTCTCGCCATTTCCGTGGCCATGTCCAAGAGATTGGCAAGGGATTTTTCCTCTGTAATATTTTTAGCAACCCCATAGATTAGGCCTTCCTCTTTAGAAGGGTTATAAGTCCAAGAGAGCCATAAACTATTTCCAGATTTTGTGACATATCTGTTTTGTGTGGTCAAAATCCTATTCTCATTTTTCAATTTTATAAGGCATTCTTGAGCCTTATTAAAATCATCCGCATGCAGCAATGCATTGGGTTTAATTTGAAGAAGCTCTTCTTCACTATATCCCAACAGTTTGCAACCGGCCACGTTCATTCGTTTGAAGGTTCCCGTAAAATCCAATTGACATATAATATCCGGAGCGGTATCGACAAGCTGTTGAAGCTCAATTTCTACCTGTTTTCTTTTAATCTCAGTAGCCAGCAAAGTGGTAAAATCACCTATTATATCCGGCAATTCCTTAAAATTGTTTTTTAACTTGCTAGTACCCAATACCAATACTCCAATAATGTCATTGTTCTGGATCAATGGTAGACCGATCATATCAACGACTTGAGATTTTATCGCCGCCTCGCCTCTTTTAAATTCTTTCTTTTCCGCAACGGATTTCCAAAAAATATTTTTCTTGGTCTTCCATACTATTCCGGGCAAACCTTCCGCATAGTTCATGTTTTTAATTGAAGCACATTCTTTATAAAAAGTCTTACCGGGCTGATCATTTCCATAATGGGCAACAAAGTTCAATTTTGTATTGTCCATATCCACGAGCCAAATTTCAGTTGTGCTATAATTTCCCGTGGTCGCCAATAACTTGGCAATTTTCTTAAGGGATTTGGTCATGGTATAATTCTCCCCTAAAATTTGGTATATGGTCGCCCTTAATTTAATTAAAATGGATTCCGTTTCCTGTTGGGTTACATCATTTATCACACCAATCATTCTCATTCCCTTTCCTTTACTATCCCTGATTACAAATGCTTTGTCCTCAACGAAGCGATAAGTTCCATTAGAATTTTTAAAGCGGTACTGCACATTCAGTCGGTTCTCCTTACTATTGGTCAATAAATCCTTGATAGTGCAACGTATCCGTTTACGGTCCAGACCATGGATCAACCTTAGCCTTTCATTAAGGTTGGCTGGTTGGCTTTCTTGGGTATATCCGAACAACCTTGCAAAACTATGGCCCCATCGAATTTGATCGGTGGCAATGTCCCAATCATACGTAGCATCATTCGTAGCCTTATTTACATAATTATAAAGTTCATTACTGGCCATCAGATCCATGCTTTTACGGCGATTCTCCAGAATGATACCTAATAGGGATGCGGAACGGGAAAATAATTTCAATTCGGTATTGGTAGGTTCCTTGACTTCTTCATAATAATTGGCGAAAGTCGCCACAACCTCTTTATTTGCATTAAATATAGGTTCTGACCAACAGGCCCTTAAATTATTGGGAATTGCCAAAGTCCTATAGTCCACCCAAAGCGGATCATTATCAATATCCGTTACCACCACTCGTTTTTTCAAAAACGCTGCAGTCCCACATGATCCCACAGTTGGTCCAATTTCCTCTCCATTAATGGCCTTGACAAAAACTTTGGGCAGGGAAGGTGAAGCATAGTTATAAACCTTATGGCCGTCAACTTTAAGTATCGAAGCTCTCATACCTGGAAATATATCTTCCAGTCCTTTGGTAAAATCATATAAAAGATCGGTCAATACATAGTCCATATCCATGGAACGTTCCATAATGTCACGCTCTAGCCTGTCCAATGCATTAATCTGTTCTTTTTCGGTAACATCTGTTCCCGATACCAGAACACAGGGACTATTGTTGACAGGAATTTTCTGAGCCGTAAGTTCCATTTGCAGTATAGAACCGTCCTTCGTGATATGGGAGTGGACACCTACTTTTAAGGGCCCTGATGAATTCCTTATTTCCTCATTGGTCTCCATAAAACTTTTGACATCATTTTGGGGTAGAATTTTCCCGACCCCCAGATCTAAAAACTCTTCCAAATTGTATCCATAAGTGTCAATTGCTGTCTGGTTTGCATGAATAAATTTTAGTGTATCCTGATCATAGATCAAAACGGGTATAGGACTATAATCAAAAATGGAAAACATTTTTCCATCATTATCAATAATAAAACTATTGGTCCTATTATTTTGATTTGGGGAATTTCCAGGTAGGGTTTCCTTTTTAACTGAATTCATATATAAATATCACGATGAATGATTACCAAAAGTTAAGGTATTTCTTTCAAAAAATATGGAATCTCCCATAATTCTTCCAATTTATGGATTCTTCAACCCCAAATTACAGATGACAATAATAGCAATTTCAAGGGTTGGCCATCGCTGTCCTGGAATTATTAATTTAACGAATGGCACGCACCGATTTACGCACCTACAATCCCACAACTTCTCATTGAAGAAACTTAATATAATACATTAACTAATTCTCAATGATTACGAATAATCACTAATAAAATCAAATTAGCAATTTTCAATGAACACATAATGTTGGATCTGGAGCAATTGGTTTTAAAAATTACAACACCATAGGAGAATACACCAAGTCAAAATCAGAGTTCATCGGGTTTGTTATGGAGTTTGCACTAACAGAGAAAGGTCTGGTAAAATAAATGATCGTTTAAGTTCAAATAGGTACAAAAATGGATCCGCAATGTATTTGGGCAAAATGGATCTAAAAACCGCCAATGAAGTCATCGGTAACTAAATCAAAAAAAGAATACCAAATTGGCTATTTACTACTTATGAATTATTTTATGTTGACACGATTGCCAAAAATACTGGCAGATTACAAACCTAATACCTTTATAATACCAATGTTAAATCTGTATTTTTGGTAGTTGACCTTCACTATGAATATTTCTAGAATCCACTAAAATTCTTAAGTGGCCTAAGTACGGTTTAAGATTTCAAAATAGACTAAAGCAAAAACTACTATACTATTGTGTTGACCAGGGCCTAAATATGTGATTAATCATTAATTTTTATAAACCAATACCTTATTTTCCGTAGTAAGCTGATTTACAAACAATTACCGATTTACAATATTCCTGATAGATTAGCTCATATCTCAAATTCAACACGATATTACCCTATTTTCAGTCAAAAAACGACCCGAACTTGAAAACATATTATTCTAGTTTTACAAAAAAATTACTCAACGCTTACCATAATTATTGTGGTAGAATATTAAAATTTCAACCCAAATTGTATAAGACAATATGCTTAAAAGTTCTATTACCTTTGTGATATTATTAATAACCCAGATTTCCACCCCTTCTTTTGCTCAAGTCTTCTTTGACGATTTTAATGAACCAAAAATCAATGCGGACTATTGGAAAATCTTGAATACCAAGTGGGGGGAAAATCCCTCAAAAGGTACGCACGGAGGGGTTGTACCCGATAATGTATATGTACAGAATGGAAATTTAGTGATACGCGCACTAGGAGATTATTACAGGGGTGATGTTAAAGGGCATGGACAAAATACCAAAGTGGGTGGTGTAATCGCTACTAAAGAAAAATTTGCTTCTGGGAGTTATGAGGTTAGGGCCAAGATTTGCCCCCAATCAGGGGCTTTATCTGCATTTTGGACCTATTATTATGAGAACGAGGATTATAATCATGAAATCGATTTTGAGTTTCCAGGACGTAATCAACACCCCTACAAACCAGAAGATTCAGATTTAACATGGGGTCTTTTTTCAAACTGGAGAGGGGTTGGTGATGACCTTCATAGAACTGCCGATAAGTATTTAGGCAATCAGATCGACGGTGAGTTTCATTTGTATCGGTTCGACTGGTACGCTGGTACCAAAACGCAAAAACCCAAAATAGAATGGTACTATGACAATAAACTGATCCATCGATCACATGAGCAAATTCCGGACCACCCTTCCGAATTCTTTGTAGGAATATGGTTTCCATGGTGGATATCAGAAGCTAATTTTGATACGGACTATATGTATATCGATTGGGTCAAAATTACGCCTTACCAATAAAACAAATCAATTCATAACCTTATACAATATAGAATTCAAATGAAAGCATTATTTGATACATTTTACAGCATAACCATTATAACTACGTGTACTTTAACATTTTCCACCACATTTGCTCAAAATTTGAATTTACCTACAACTTATGAGCAACTTGAAATGAGGTCATCCCCATTTAAAGTTACAGATTCCTATCTCTCGAGGCACGATATTATTTTTCAGGCACCAACAGATTTGGAGGCAGAAGGTTTCCCTATGGGGAACGGCAATTTGGGTGGAATGATTTGGAACCATGACAATGGTATAGAAATTCAAATTAATAAAAATGACCTTTGGTCCGCTCCAATACCCGAAGAAAGTGATATGAGTATCTTAAAACATGCTGCGAGGTTAAAAATAGACTTTGGTGCTCCTGTGTTCAGTTGGATCCACCTTGGTGATTTTACAGGCAGACTTTCCCTTTCCAATGGAGAAGCGACCTATAAAGCAAGTTCTGGAATCGCATCTACCCAAATTAATACATGGCTTGCCCATGGCAAGAATGTGTGGGTAATTGAGTGTAAAAACCTGCCTCTTAAAGACTTTACAACAGACAAACTAACGACTACAATATCATTGGAACGCGTAGGGAGTAGGTCTTTCACAGGATGGTATGGCGGTGGGTTTCCGAAAAATGAAAAAATTAGCTTGGGCAATGCCAATACGATAATCCAGGAAGAGGATCTGATTTTACGAGAAAATACTGATGGATTGAATTTTGTAGTTGCCCTTCGGGTTATTGATGCATCTACAAGGCCTGCCATTATTGGAAGTCATAGGGGGGAACTTAAGACGGACAGTCCTGAACTGACCATACTGGTAAGTGTAGTTACATCTAAAGAGAGTAATAGCCCTCAAAGGGATGCCATAGCCCTTTTAGATAGTGTAGAAAAACAAACGATTGCCAATCTAAAACAGGAAAAAGACAATTGGTACCACAAATTTTGGTCCAATTCATTTGTCAAATTAGGCAATGACTACCTCGAAAATATATATTACATGCGCCGATATTTAATGGCGGCCGGTTCACAAGGGCCTTATCCGATTGCTTTTAACGGTGGGCTTTGGCGCTGGAATCGTGACGTGATTAACTGGGGAACCCCCCATCATTGGAATACCCAACAACAATATTGGGGCCTAGCAGCACAAAATGACCTTCAGTTAATGTCCCCTTATATTAATACCTATCTTAAAATGACCCCTTATTTAGAGGACCTGGCCAATGAAAAAGGAGGGGGTAGTAATGCCATATTACTTACAGAGGCCCATGACTTTGATGGAAAACAGGCCAGCAAGGATTGGGGGCCCATGGCCAAAAGTTATACCCAGGCCAGTCAAGTGGCCCAATTGTTTTGGGATTATTATCAATTTACGGGAGACATTAATTTTTTAAGAGACGAGGCTTATCCATTTATGAAAAAAGCCTCTAACTTTTATTTAAAAAAATTACAATGGGATAATCAAAAGAAACAGTACCATTTAGTATCCACCCTTTATGAATCTGAAAACATCAAAAAGGCCAAGAACGTACTTTCGGATAGGGTTGCCATCGAAGCCTTGTTCCGCACCTGTACTAGTGTGGCAAAGCAATTAAAAACTGATAGAAACAAAATAAGGGAATGGCAAAATGTGATTGACAACTTGTGGCCAATTGGCTTTGAAACAGATACAAACTGCGGAGAATTGGCAACAGCGGCTGAAGCTTATTTTACGGATAAGAGATATACTCCTTTTAATTGGGCCGTTGGTGGTGCACCGGCTTTCCCGTCAGGACTTATCGGTATTGACGATAGTGAAAGTCGGCTGGGTAAGGCAGTGATTAATTTCATAAAATGCAATGGTATGGTAAATGCCCATTATCCAACACCTATTATTGCTGCACGTATGGGCATGGGCGATGAGGCCCTTACGTACCTGTTAAACGGTATAAAAGAACATCAGAATTACCCCCAAGGATTGCTGACCAATGTAACGGGGTATCCTCATAACATATACAACCTGAAGTCCGTCCACGATCTTATAGGTGGCTACAAAATACGTTCTAAACCATTTTTCCAAATGGGAATGGAACCTATTAGCAACTATGCCACTACGGTAAATGAAATGTTGTTACAGAGCAATGAAGGTAAAATTAGGGTGTTTCCCGCCGTACCTTCAAGTTGGAAAGATTCAAGCGATGTTGCTTTCACACTACGTGCAAGGGGTGCCTTTATAGTTTCTTCGTACATGGACAAACAGGGGAAAATCAAACAAGTTGGCATAAAGAGTCTAAAGGGTAACACTTGTCTACTTCAAAACCCATGGCCTGGAGAAAAAGTCACTGTTTATTCAAACAATAAACTAGTTAAGTTCAAAAATCACGCTGGGGATGTCGTAAGCTTTGATACCAATACCGACAGTGAATATATAGTCCGTTTGAGTGATGAAGGTTCAGAATTTGAAAAAATCATTTATAAATCAGAACCTAACAAAAAGCCCAAGCAATTAGGTCCACGTACCCTAGGTAAGATAAGTGGCTGGAATGAAGATTTTTAACTATTCCCAAAATCCTGTATGCAAAATAAAAAGGCATTTAAGTTAAGGAAAGGCCATTAAATATAATGGATAAAGTAAGACATTTCACAAATGGAGAACGACGAAGTAGTCCTACTTAAAATTCAACATTAATTGCTTATCATCACAAATAAAAGTGGAATACGCCCCTAAAAATAACTTTAGGGGCATTTAATATATCGAATTATTAAATATAGAAATAGTACAATAGAGAATAGGAGGGTAGAAACAGCCTTGTCAAGAAAAGGTTCAGTAATATTCTATAAAACCATTTTCTGGGGAACGCTTAGGACTGGTATTAAATATAGATTGCGTTGCCCTCTATTGAATGGTCTGATCACAAATTGCTGTGGGGAGTTTTTCCGAACTCTGATGGGGTTTGTCCAAATTGTTCCTTAAAGCACAATCTAAAATACTTGGGTGAGGAAAATCCAACTTCATAAGCAATCTCAGAAATATTCTTATCACTTTTTGTTAGTAGTTGGACAGCGTGCTTCATTCGGACCATCCTTATAAATTCATTGGGGGAAAGCCCTGAAAGGTTTTTCAACCTTTTATAGAAAGGGCTTCTGCTCATTGCAATTTTGTTGGTTATATGTTCAACCTTAAAATTTGAATCCGATATATTATCCTTGATGATCTCTATAACTTGTTTGAGGAATTGTTCATCTGCCGAAGTTGAAGTGATAGCTTCAGGCTCCATTGCTATTTCAGTTTTAAAACGTGCAATTAATTTTATTCGGTTCTTGATTAAATTATGCACTTTGTGTATTAGCAGTTCGCTATTAAAAGGTTTGGTAATATAATCGTCAGCGCCTTTACCCATGCCTTCAATTTTTTGATTGTTGGATGTCAAAGCTGTTAAAAGAATTATAGGAATATGACTAGTTGAAAAATTTGATTTCAAATGTTGGCATAGTTCCAGTCCTGATAATTTTGGCATTAAGATATCAGATATTATGAGATTAGGATTCAAGTCTATTGCCATTTTATAACCATCTTCTCCATTTGAGGCCTCCCATACCTCAAAAAACTCTTTAAGGCTTTCTACAATATATTTCCGTAGGTCCTTTTCATCTTCGATGACAAGCACCGAATATTTATTGGACTCCAATTCAAGTTGATCACCTTGCAAATACGGTTCTTCTGTTTGTTTAAATACTAATGGGACATTCCCGTTTTCCATTTCTTCGTTGGAAGAGTCAATTTCCGGAATCTCCATATTGAAATGGCTGCTTCCAAGAGGTAATCGAACTGAAAAGGTACTTCCAGATCCTAATTTACTTTTTACCTGTATAGTTCCTTTGATCAATTTTACCATATCGTGGGTTAGGGCCAATCCGATTCCTGTACCAGTATTAGTATTACTCTTTACTTGATAAAAGCGCTTAAAGATATTGGAAAGTTCATTTTCCGGTATTCCCTTGCCCATATCTATTACATCAATTACCGCTTCATTCGTATGTTGATCCATGCTCAGATCGACTTCAATTTCATCATTTTCCGACGAGAATTTAATTGCATTTGCCAAAAGATTGAACATAATTTTTTCAATGGTGCCTGAATCAGACAGTACCTCAAGGTTGTCTATATGGGGTGTATATTGTATTGAAATAGATTTTTCATTCGCCATCTCTTTAAAAGAATCACATATTTCACCAATAAACAGGACTAAATTGATTCTGGATATATTAATATTAATCTCTCCTAATTCCAATTTTCTAAAATCAAGAATCTGGTTGATCAAAATTAGCAACCTATTCGTATTTTTTTTAATAAGGTGCAATTGCTTTCTTTGAGACAAATCTACCTTGGTATTCGTTATGAGTTTATCAATGGGACCGAGAATAAGGGTAAGGGGGGTTCTAAGTTCGTGGGTTATATTGGTAAAGAATTGAATTTTGTTTTCGTTGGCCTCTTCCTGCCGAAGTTTGTCCATACGCTCTGTCCGCAATGTTTCCTTTAATTTAATTTGTCTCCATATATACCTATTCACATAGAACAAGAACAGCAATGCCATGATTATCCATAAACTAATGGCCCAAACGGTATTATACCATGGCGGATTAATCCTAATTTTTAGAGTTTTTCCATCGTTGTTCCAGACCCCATCATTATTTGAAGCCTTAACTTGAAACACATATTCCCCAGGTGGCACATTCGTATATGTTGCTTTTCTTTGCCTATCGGTTTTATTCCAGAATTTATCAAATCCATGAAGGATGTGTCTATATTCATTTTTATTAGCCAAGGTGAAGTTAATACCTACAAAATCAATAGAGAAAATATTCTGGTCATAAGCCAACTCAATTTCGTTTTGATTAATAAGGTTTCTAGAATCAACTGAATTAATGGAATCCAAATGACTCTTATTTTGGTTGTATATTGAAATTTTAGAAATAACTATAGGTGGAATTTTGTGATTCTTTTTAATTTGGGTAGGAAAAAAACTATATACCCCGTTTGTACTGCCGAAATAAAGTTTACCATCGCTACCTTTTAAAGTGGCATTTTCGTTAAACTGGCCTTCAAATCCATCATCAAAACCAAAATTTCGGAATTTATTCCTTTTAATATCATATTGAAAAAGACCTTGTGTAGTAGCTAACCATAAATTACCCATGTCGTCGTTCAACAACCCATTAATTACCGTACAAGATAAGCCATCATCCGTTGTATATTTCCTTGTCGTACCATCTTTGGTTTCGTATTGGAATAATCCCGATTTCGTCCCTACCCAAACGACATCATCAACTTCAAGAATAGAGGTCACAATAGGATTGGAATCATCAAAATTCACTTTTTCCATGATACCCAGTGAGGGTAAATATCTTGCCAAAAGGTTATTGGTTCCAATCCAAATAGATGAATCGGCCATTTCTTGGATGCACATTACCAAACCTAGATCCTGGCGGTCTTCTTCGTCGGTTTTGTTAATATGCCTAATGAGCATTCCATCTGAATCGTGGACAAAAACACCGTTTGAAGTACCTATCCAAAGATTTTTTTTGCTGTCGATGTGCAGACTTTTTATCACTTCATTGTGTTTTGTGTCGGCTGTAGGATGGTCTATAAAAGAGAAAATCGAATTCTTCTCTCGAAACAGATTTAAACCATTTAAGTAGGTACCTACCCAAATATTGTTCTTATGATCTGCTATAATGGAATTTATTACATTCTTATCCTTTTGCGGATGCAAGTAGTGCTCAAATAAATTAGTTTCGGTGTTGTAAATATTAATGCCGCCACCATCCAATCCTACCAAAATACGGCCATCTAACGTTTCACTGAGACACAACACAGAATTACTGCTAAGTCCTGTTAGATTACCTTTTTCATAGCCCCAATGGGAAAATTTAGATTGGTGTGGATCAAAAACCTTTAAACCAGAATTGGTGGTGCCTATCCAAATTATTTCGTTCCTGTCCATAAAGAGCGAGCTAATGGCATAAATTGGAAACTCGCTTTCTAAATCTAAACCTTGAATTCTTTTGGATTTTCGATTATATCTCATTAGACCATGTCCATCTGTGGCTAACCAAATAATAGAATCATTGACCTTCAAAAGATCCGATATAAATAGGGCCTGTTTATTGTCTTTTGTGTTGGATATCGTCTCCAGCTCCGTCAACTTCTTATTTTGGCCCAATTGAAATAATCTTTTCCGTGACGCCAAAATAATCTCGTCGTTTTCACATTTTACGCCATTGTAAACAGGCTCATTCCCCAAATTCAACTTCTCAAGGTCCACATCCGAATTGAATGTCCTTTTGTCCGTATTGAATGTCTCAAACCGGGAATTTTCAAAGCTCAAGATCAATTCATTTTTAGTAAAAGGAACTATTGTTGTGATAGGGGAATCATGGGAGGATGGGTACGCAATCAAACCTTTATTCTCTGGTGTATAATAAAGCATTTCGCCTTCACTTGTCGAAAACCATAAATCCTCTCCTTCCCCTTGGTAAAATGATGAAATTGAATACTGATCAAACTCCAAAGGTGGCGCGATTATTTTTTGGGTAGTAAACTCGAAAATCCTGATGCCATTACTTGTGACAATCCAGATATTCCCGTAATTATCCATAAAGAGGTGTTCGATATAGAACAAGGAGTCCTTTTCTTCAAACAAGGACAAAGAATAAGTTGATTGCCCATCAAATTTGTAGAGCTCATTTGAGGTACCCACCCAGATATACCCTAAAGAATCTTGGATGATATGCCTAACATTGTCACTATTTAATCCACTAGAAAATTTAAAGGAAGTAATTGCGATATCCTTTTTTTCATCTTCCTGGGAAAACGTTTCCCAAGAAAAAGTAAAGATAATAAGTAAAATAATCACCCTGTTCATATATCGTTGCTTTGTCGTTGTTTATTTTGTTATTAAGGCCATAAAAAAATTATTTACTGCCTTATTTTTTTATCATAAATACAGTAATCTCATGAATACCTAACGGGAACAAAATTCCAGTTACTTACAAAAATAAGCAAGGGACCAAAACCTCTGTCAGGAAATACGATTTCACCCCTATTTAAGTCAATTCTTTCCGTTACAACAATACAATACTGCCTCTTCTTTAATCAAAAAGTAACCCTCGATTACTTAAGTATATGGCTAGTTTTACTCCTTTAAGAATCACAGTTCCTTATAAAAAAAGATATGGTTACGAACTCTTGAGACAGGACCACATTTTAAAAATAAGAATTTAAGAACGACGCAAATATTAACTAAATCAATTATCAACCTTAAAAATCAAATAGGCTTATGAGAAGATGTCATTTAATTGAATCCCTTCAGTTAAAAAAAAAAAAACTAAGAAGGGAAAAACCATAAAGATTAGTCTTAATAATCAACCAAGCTTGCCTACGATGGCGTAATATCAACTCAACGGAAACGGTGGGATTTGATATTAAAAGCATTTAATTCCAAAACTAAATACTTATTGTAAATGAAGAATTTATTATCACTATTACTCTTAATTTTCACGACCCAGACAATTATGGCGCAACAAATCCAAGTTACCGGAGAAGTACTGGATGCGGACGGAAATCCATTACCGGGCGTAAATATTATTGTTGAGGGTTCAACTAACGGTGTAATGTCCGATTTTGATGGTAAATATGCCATCGACGTGAACACTAATGACAAATTGGTTTTCTCATATATCGGAATGGCAAATCAAACTATAACTGTAGAAGATCAAACGGTTATCAATGTTACCATGACAGCTAGTCACGATGAGCTCGATGAGGTAACCGTTGTCGCCTTTGGAAAACAAAAAAAGGGTAGTCTTGTTTCTGCCATTACTACCATACGACCGGAAGAATTACGTATCCCCTCAAGCAACCTTACAACAACCTTGGCCGGTAGACTGGCCGGATTGATATCCTATCAACAAAGTGGAGCTCCTGGAGATGATAACTCGCGATTTTTTATCCGCGGAGTTACAACTTTTGGTTCGGGTGTTCCCGATCCCCTTATTTTGATAGACAATGTAGAATTGACTTCCCAAGATTTAGCGAATTTAAATCCGGACGATATTGCCAGTTTTTCAATTCTTAAGGATGCAACAGCAACAGCATTATACGGAGCTAAGGCAGCAAACGGAATAGTTCTTATTACCACTAAGGAAGGACGGGAAAGCAAACTTAGAATAAATGTAAGACAGGAACAATCCATTTCTTCCCCGACCAGAAAATTTGAAATGGCAGATCCAGTAACTTTTATGGAATTGCACAATGAGGCTGTTGCAACCAGAACGCCGTTGGCACACCGTCCATATTCACTTGAAAAAATTGATAAAACTAGGGAAGGAGTCAACCCATATGCCTATCCCGCTGTGGACTGGCTAGACTTGATGACAAAGGACGTAGCTTCGAATAGTCGAACTAGCATTAACCTATCGGGTGGGGGCAAGATTGCCAGTTATTATATTGCTGGTACAATTACAAACGACAATGGTATTTTAAATGTGCCTAAAAGTAACGGATTTGACAATAATATCAACCTAAAGAAGTATGGAGTTCGATCCAACATAAATGTAAACTTAACCAACACCACCTTAGCAAAAATAAAGGTTAGTGCACAGTTCGACAATTACAGAGGACCAATCCCTACAGGTAATGATGTATATAATAGTAGTTTAAATGCCAACCCAGTGTTGTTTCCAGCTACTTACGAGCCAGATTTGGCCTTTTCAAGTGCCTCACACATATTGTTTGGTAATGTTGGTAACGACTCCCCTCAATATTACAACCCTTACGCCGATTTGCATAGAGGTTACAGGGACACACGATCTTCAACAGTGATCGCTATTTTAGAGCTGACTCAAAAGTTGGATTTCATTACCAAAGGCTTGGATCTAAGAATGCTTATAAATTCCTCCACAAAATCAAACTTCTCAATATGGCGATCCTATAACCCATTGTACTATGAACTGAATTTATACAATAAACAAACCAATGAATATACTTTAAGGGAAATCAATCCAGCCACAGGTCGCCAAACTCTGGACTTGGAAGGTACTGCAACCGATGCAACCAATTTGGTGTACATGGAAGGTGCATTGAACTACAATAGGACATTCAACGAGAAGCATGCTTTAGGAGGAGTTCTAGTTTACACAATGAGGGAACAGTTGTCCGGCTCTGCAACGGATTTTCAATCATCATTACCGTTCCGTAATTTAGGTTTGGCAGGAAGATTTACATATGGTTATAACAATAAGTATAATTTAAATCTGAGTTTTGGTTATAACGGTTCAGAAAGGTTTAGCAGCAAGAACAGATATGGCTTCTTTCCTTCAGCTGGTTTAAGTTGGACCGTTTCAAGGGAAGACTTTTGGAAAAATTCGAAAATCAATGATATTATCACCAAGTTTAGGTTACGTGCCTCCTATGGTATAGTGGGTAATGATAGAATTGGGGATGAATCAGAGCGATTCTTTTACTTATCAGATGTAAACTTAAATGCAGGAAGCTATGGTAGGTTTGGAAACAATTTTGGAGAAAGTTCCCAAACGACAAGAATTAACAGATATGGCAATGAAGATATTACCTGGGAAAAAGCATATAAAACCGATATTGGCATCGAATTAGGTCTGTTTAATGACTTGGATGTAAGGTTGGATCTCTATCATCAAAAAAGAACAAACATTTTAATGTCACGAAGTGATATTCCAACGACCATGGGACTTACCTATATCCCAAAATCAAATATTGGAGAAGCGGCAAGTAAAGGGTTTGACCTATCCGCTGATTATAATTTCATAGGTAATGATAGATTCTGGGCTACATTAAGGGCGAATTTGACATATGCTAAAAGTAAGTTTCTAAAATATGAGGAGCCTTCATATCCAAATGCACCTTGGCTTTCCCGTGTCGGTCAACCAATAGGACAACAATTGGGGTATGTGGCAGAACGATTATTTATCGATGATTTGGAGGTAAGAAACTCCCCAACCCAAATGTTCTCAGGCCTTCCTGTACAAGGAGGGGATATCAAATACGTTGATTTGAACAATGACGGGGTAATTAACTTTTATGACCAGACCTTTATCGGTCATCCTACCACGCCTGAGTTAATTTATGGATTTGGTGCCTCGGTAGGCTATAAAGATTTCGACATATCGTTCTTCTTTCAAGGATCTGGACGTTCGAGCTTCTGGATTGATTACAATTCCATGTCTCCTTTTAAACAAGAATCAATAGGAGAGGAGGGAGCTATTGGAAACACGGCACTTTCCCAATTCATTGCCAATGATCATTGGTCTGAAGACAACCGAAATTTATATGCCACTTGGCCACGATTGGCAGCTTCACAAGATTTACTAAATAGCAATAATGCCCAGCCCAACACTTGGTTCTTAAGAAATGGCTCCTTTTTGCGCTTAAAATCGTTCGAGATTGGATATACGATCCCAAAAAAGTTAATCCCATGGAAATCTCGCCTGTATTTTAGTGGGATTAATTTGCTGACCTTCTCAAACTTTAAATTATGGGATGTTGAAATGGGGGGAAATGCTTTGAACTATCCCATACAGAAAGTTGTCAATTTAGGACTAGTCATAAACTTATAATTTTAAACTAACACCATGAAAAAAATAATTTTTCTAACCACTTTATTGATATCGCTTTCCTGTAATAAGGATTATTTGGATGTAGTTCCCGATAATGTGACGACTATAGCAGATGCGTTTCAGAATAGAAACTATACAATGAACTACCTCTATACCTGTTACAGTTATTTGCCAGAAGTATCCAACCCTGATCAAAATCCTGCGCTAGTGGCAGGAGAAGAAATATATTATGATGATCAATCAGTAAGGGTCAAATATCCGGGTAATGTAAATCCACAAAAAATTTCTAGAGGACTACAAAACTCAACATCACCTTATTCAAATTACTGGGATGGAGGATCTGGAGGAAAAAGTCTTTGGGAAGCCATACGAATCTGCAATACTTTTTTAGAGAATGTAGACAGGCCAACAGATTTGGATGAAAGTGAGAGAAATAGATGGATATCAGAAGTCACATTTCTAAAAGCCTATTATCACTATTATCTTTTTCAATTGTACGGACCAATTCCAATTATGGATACTAATTTACCTCTTAATGCCAATTCTGAAGAAGTTAGGGTATATCGTGAACCTGTAGACGAAGTAGTTGATTACATTGTAAGTAAAATAGACGAATCTCTGGAATATTTACCCAATAATATAACAAGTGCCATTAATGAAATGGGGCGTATTACAAAACCGATTGCCTTAGCCTTAAAGGCCAAGACACTAACATTAGCGGCAAGTCCCCTCTTTAATGGCAATCCTGATGTTGCTCATTTACAGGACGGTAGGGGAATTTCACTTTTCCCTTCTGGGGAGGATCCAACTAAATGGACAAGGGCACAGGTTGCCTTAAAGGAAGCCATCGACGCTGCCCATGAATACTCAAATGCCCGTTTATTTGATTATAGGGAAAATAGTCTATTGGATTCCGAGAGTTTATCTGATTCCGTCCTTCTTGTACTTAATATAAGGCAAGCAATTTGCGAAAGGTGGAATTCCGAAATCATATGGGGGAGTACTGAATCAACGAGACAAATTCAAATTAATTCTGCAGCCAAATTAACTAGCTCCGAAAGGATCAATGGAAGTTTTGCACAGTTTCATAGTCCCACAATGAGAATTGCTGAGCAGTTTTATTCAAGAAACGGGGTCCCTATCGGGGAGGATAGGGAATGGGTTGAGAATAATTGGTATGCCAACCGATTTACAAGTAGGTTGAACAATCCTGAGGATAATCATCAACCCTATCTCAAAGTGAATGACTATTCCCCCATTTTACATTTCAACAGGGAGTCTAGGTTTTATGGAACTTTAGGTTTTCATAACGGTCTTTGGATAAGATCTGAGGAAGAGCCTTATGTTTTAAATGGACTTGTCAGCGGAAATGCAGGTCCATACCAGAATGAAGACTTTTCGGCAACCGGATATTATTCAAAAAAATTGGTAAGCATTTATACCAAACCTGAAGCACCATATGGAATCATCACTGAAGATTATTCTTTCCCGAGGATAAGGCTGGCAGACCTGTACTTGTTATATGCGGAAGTATTGAATGAAGTTGGGGCTCCAGAAGGTGAGATATTCGAATATGTGGATAAAGTTAGGGAAAGAGCTGGACTTGAAGGAGTGGTTGATTCGTGGTCCATGTATTCGGTCAATCCCTCCAAATATACCTCCCAACAAGGTAGAAGGGAAATTATCCATCAAGAAAGATTAATTGAACTTGCACTTGAAGGCCAACGCTATTGGGATTTAAGAAGATGGAAAAAATTAAGTGACCAGATGAACAATCCCATTTGGAAGTGGAATATTTATGACGAAACCGTAACCGGGTATTTTGATCGGGTAGCTTTGGAATTTAGAGTATTTCAGGCAAAAGATTACTTCTGGCCTATTAAATTGTCATCAATAGATGTAAACAATAATTTAATCCAAAATCCCGGATGGTAATAAATCAATTGAATGTATTTCAATTCTAAAACTAAAATTATGAATATAAACTTAGAAGAATCAAAAAATATAACCAGGCCTATTTTATTTGGCTTACTATGCTTTTTAATTATAGGTACCCTATTTTCATGTGAAGGCGAAATAAATGCTTTGGATTTAAAATCTGGGGATGGTACCTCTCCTTCCGATCCGGTAGTCGACAAAGTTATTAATATGAGTGGTTCGGCAACGATTGAGTGTTTACTTCCTCCTGATGAAGATGTACTTTATTTGATGGCAGAGATAACACTCAATGGTGAACTTCGCAAAGTAAAATCTTCATTTTACAATCCAGTATTGAAAATTGAAGGTTTTCCAGAGGCCGGAGACTATGAGGTGATTATAAAATCGGTCGATAGAAATGAAAATGTATCCAAAGGTATTACTACGATTGTATCTCCAACTACACCTTCATATATATCTACCGGAGATAATATTTCAATGGAAGCCACTTTTTCGGGTGTTTACGTTCGTTGGCAGGAAAATGTGTCTAAGGATAATTTAATTCTTCAATTACTAGGTTACGATGAAGATAACGAAGTAGTAGTACTGGATGATCATTATACCAATTTTGAAGAAGGTAGTTTTTTGTCCACGGATCCGTCTTATGGCTATGAAGAAAGGGCTTTCGGATTAAAAGTATCAAATCGTTGGGGCTATTCTTCAGATACTACTTGGGTCAATATAAAGCCGAAGTTTGATG
The DNA here is from genome assembly GCF_023016025.1 of Arenibacter sp. S6351L. Classification (NCBI taxonomy): domain Bacteria; kingdom Pseudomonadati; phylum Bacteroidota; class Flavobacteriia; order Flavobacteriales; family Flavobacteriaceae; genus Arenibacter; species Arenibacter sp. S6351L. The sequence continues at coordinate 82,237 of NZ_JALKBB010000017.1, forward strand.
AGCAGTTGGATAATACCATAATGTCCCCGGTATTGGATTGGGCAAAACCCAATACCGATGATATTGCCGAAGGTCCTTGTGAGGATGTTGGCCCTAATTTTAGAAATCCACAAACCCAGTTCAGTCATCTTTTCGATGGTGAAATCAATACCTACTATGAAACAGGAGAAGGGGTTCCTCCTTTTACTTTCACCTTTGATCTTGGAGTAACAGCCAATTTAAGTCGATTTAGGTATTATCAAAGAAGAGGCCCTGAATTTTCCTTTTTACACAATACTATAAAAAGATGGCGAGTATATGGATCTGAAACAAAGGAACCATGTATCGATGACCCGGCATGGAAACTACTTGGGACTTACGAAATGACCAGGCCATCCGGAGAAGATTACACTACCTCTGAGGATATTGAGGCATCGCAAGCTGGACTTGATTATTTTATTGATATCGAAGCCACTAGTACTCCGGTCAGGTATATAAGATTCGCAATTGATGAAAACTGGTCAAATGGTACAATGGCCCATTTCGGTGAATTGATGCTTTGGGGCGTTAAAGTTGAATAATTAAAATGAAAAAAATGAAAAACTTATATATATATGTAATTTTGGGGATAGGTCTTGTATTTTCCTGTTCCAAAATAGAAGATAACTTTAAGGATTATTTAGGTCGAGAGGACAAAATATATGCTGGCAAAGTAGATAGTGTATCTTTAAGGACGGGTTACAATCGAGTCCAGTTCGATATTTCGACTAGTGTCCGTAACTTAGAAGTCGTGCGAGTATTTTGGAACGACTTTGCTGACTCTCTTGATGTAGGTATCAGTGGTGAACCTGGAATCACTACCCAAATTTTAGATGGGATTTCTGAAAAGGACTACAATTTTAATTTTGTTAGCATTGATACCCATGGAAATAAATCGTTACCATTTACTGTGCCTGGAAAGGTATATGGTGAAAAATATATTGCTGTCCGTTCCATAAGACCAATAAAAGAAATTCAATTAATAGATACTGAAAATTTAATAGTTGTTTGGAATGGTATTGTGGATGACGGGGTTTTTTGTGATATAACTTACACCGACATTAATGATCAAGAGGTAAGTTTAAGAGTACCTATGTCTGATACCGAAACAGAAATTAATGATATCAATGCAAAGCTAGGGTTTAGTTATACTACCGTTTATATGCCCGAAGAGGATGCCATTGACGAATTCTTTTCCGATGTCGTTCAGGTTCAGCCCGAAATTGCCTTTGAGCTCGGTAAAGAAACTTGGTCCTTGGTCAGCCTACCCACAGACGTTAGAGGTGATTGTTATGGCGGAAGTATAGCAGGTTTATGGAACGGTAAAACCAATGATTATTATCATAGTGGCTGCTATGGTGATGTTGAGGACCTTATTCCACATCATTTTACATTTGATTTGGGGGTTGATGCAAATTTGGTCAAGGTTCGACTTGACCCTAGAACTGGATGTTGCCAGGGAAGAAACCCAAAACGTTTTCAAATATGGGGAATTTCCGATTTAACGGATGCGGAAACTACCCTGGATTCAAACGACCCCAATTGGGAACAAGAAATGATCGATAAAGGTTGGGTCCAATTACTTGATCACGAAACCGCACCTAGTTGGAATGGGTCGGCCGAAGGATATATCACGAATTTAACGGACAACACAAGTGTTAGATTTATTCGCTACAGAATTCTTGAAAATTGGAATGGGGAACCATACACGGCATTGTCTGAATTAACATTTTGGTATGGGGAGTGATATAAGTCCAAATCCATAAAGAAAAAATTGTCTTTTCTTTACCATGGCAATACCATAAGAAGGGTTGTTCAATTTAAGCCGAGGGGACATTGTCCCCTTGGTTTTTTTTATCTCCAAATGTTAACACATAATGTACACAATAGAATTTAAGGTGACTCCGATCGGATAAGCTTCTAACTAGTTCCAGGGAATTAAAGCGGATACAATTCTAATAATAATTCTGATTGATATAGATCAATTAAAATTGTACTTTTTAATCAAATGGCCATATTCATTAAGTCCGGGTTCTGTCAGGTATGTCATAATTAATTGCCATAAAAGCTTAGTCATTTCACCATTTTCCTTAAATCTGAAATTGTCTAGAACCTCTCGTTGTAATATCCCATGGTTCAAGTTTATATCGGGATTACTGACCCCGTTCATATATTGGTGTATTCTGCCACAGGGGTTGTTTCCTGTTTATTGGTAGGATATTTTTCCAGTTTCATATTCGTCAAGGATTGAGGACACCTTTATGTTATTGATATTCTAAAAAAATGGCCAATTGTATTAACCACATAAACTTAAATGATATACCAATTATGGCGGAATACAAAATAGAGGGCTGATTTAAAAACTGTAATATCCTAACAGCTATGTGCCAATACCAGTTATAGTATTAACCTCTCTATAAATCCTTTCAAAATTCATTCTCAAATCTTCCTGGGTAAAGTAATTGGTTTTGGGCGGAACTTCTTTTTTAATGTTCTGTAATTTGAACCGCAGTTTTTTGTCCCTTCCATCGGCAAAGGCAATAAACTCGCCTTGTTGTAGCCTAAAGAATAGATCTGCTCGTCGTTTTGCCACTTCCTTTTCGCCGGTGGTAATGCGCGTATCAAAATTCAGATTATGTCCACGGTTGACACTGGTGGTCTCTTTTCTTACAATTTCAAAAAAGCGTTCGTAGTATTTGGCGGTATCCGGGTCATTGACCTTGCCAAAAAACTGATAGGATAGGTTGCTCAAAATGGCCTTACCCACTTTATCGCCATAAAGAATTTCATTTTGCACCTTATCCTGCATAACGTAAACCGTAGCAATATCATAACTACGTAGGGTAGCGGGGATACGGTGCATATTGGGCAATCTTATGGTCGGGGCCTCTTCCATGAGTAGGAAGGACGGTCGCTGGCGTCTTACACTCATTTCTTTGATTACGGTATGAATTACTGCCGCGATGATAGGGGAAAAGGCCGATTCATATTTGGGGTGGTTCACTAGGGAAATCACGGCCGGGTTTGCATTGTTGTTTATATTGAGAGGCACTTCATCCTTGGACAGTACCATAAACAATTGTTGTGAACTGATTTTTTTTAAGGCATTGGCCAAGGTACTCCTTACTCCGGCCGTCTGCCTTTCGGAATCCAACCCATTGACAAAGGCACTGGCCATAGCTTTTGAAGTCAAGTCTGAGTTTAGGAAAGCCGCCATGGTTCTGTTATCCATGGACTGAAAAATAGCTATTAAGTGTGGCAGGCTACAAAACTTAGGATAGGTCGTTTTTAGCTTCCAGATCAAACCAGCCATAAGACCTTCCACGGCATCGTTAAAAAATCTAGTTGTGCTGTTGGTATTTGATTCGTTCATTTCCAACAGGTTTTCCATAAGTACTTTTGAAATTTCGTTAACACATTCCTCATTATGTAGATATTTGGGTGCAATGGGATTCACCCGATAATGGATCTGATCGAAAGCTATGGTATAGAACTTTATTTTTCTGATATCCTTGAATAGGGGATAGGCCATTTCGGTAAGTTCGAAATTCTTGTAATCGTGAAGGATTCCACAAAAGTTCTGTGCGCTAAAATGCTGCAGAAAATTGTAGATGACGCTTTCCGTTTTACCGCTTCCCGCAGCACCGATTACGGAGGCACCACGTTTTATATTATCGATTTTGAACTTGCCCCGCTGCAGTTTAAAATGAACCTGGTACCTTTTGTCCTTAGGGCCGGACCCTTTGTCACTATATGCATAGATCAGGGTAGAAATAAATAAAAGTGGCACAATTACTCCGAGAACGATATTTGGCCAAGCGGCAGTCATATACCAATGGAAGCGGATTGGACTGCCCTATCAAGGCCACGTTTTAACCTTTGAATAGTCTTAAGGGCCAGTTGGACCTTATTGGTCGGTATGTTCAACATAGAATAGTCCAAACCAGTTTTGCGCATGATAGTGAAAGCGATAAGTTTTTCGTGGGTAGGAAGTCCCGATATCATGGTAAAATATTGTTTTGGATCGTTTAGAAATGTTTTTCTCGCGTGATAAGTTTCGGCATAGTTGCGCTTATATACAAAAAGTTTGTCAAAAGTCTTTTCCGAGGCAGAAAAAAAACTATCCCTATCAAACCCACGTTTTACGGACTTTCCATTAAAGATGGTGTCCGAATGCCGGTATTTGCTCCCTGGGGACAAGCTATATTTGTTGGACATATCCTTACGGCTTACGATAATATGTATATGGGTTTGGGGACCTTCCTTGGCCATCCCCTGAACGATACGTTTTCCGTTCTGTTGGTGGGGAGCCTCCTTTTCCAGACGCGCAATCCTGTTTCTTAGTTTAGTAATATTACCTTGGGTTTTACCTTGTTCGATCCTTCCTATCCGGTTCTTGAGGTCCAATATTTTGGTAGCATAGGGTTGATTTTGCCGGACCTGCCAGTCCGTACCCATAAACGTACGCTGATGTTCAATTTTCGCAAAGAATTTAATATCGTTTAGGGATACTGGTCTACCGTCTATTTCGCGATTAAAGCAAGCCGCATAGTCCTTCATCACTTCAATGGTATAGCGTTTAAGGTCCTCGGATGGATTTTGTAGGCGTTTGAGTTCATAGGCACTAGGATTAACGGTAATGGAATAGAATTTGGGCTCTGTCCTTTTAAGTTTTGCCGTATTCCCATCAATTTCCCGTACTACTTCATCTGTGGGAACGTCCGTACTAAATTGATTGAAAAAGTGTTCATGATCCTCAAGGGACCTTTGTTCGTTCTCCTTTTCCAGGTATGCCACAAAATCGGCCACACTCTGGCCAAAATTACCGTCCATTTTTTGTTTCGTTATGGTGATGTACATGGGTTGAATTATTAATAATATTCTTGAATTCCTCCTGGGTTAAATTAATTTTTAAGTAACCTCCTCCAAAATTGCCCTTGACAAAAGTGACGCTATCACAAAGCCTTTGCAGATCAGATTTAATGAAATGTAATTGTTGCTTCACAACATCATATTGATTGCGGTAAAATTGAATTTCTTCGTTTTCGGTGATGAGCGGTTGCGCTTCAAAAATGGGATCTACTCGGCTGGATTCTTCTTTGCCCTTATCTTCTTGGAACAGGAGTTGAAGCATGGTGTTGGTAGGTTTGGTCTGGTTCTTTTCAATGTTCTTTATAATGGCCACCAGGGCGTTAATACGTTTTTTGAGCCTGTTCTCCATTGTGGTCATATTTGGCCCCAGTGATTCATTGGGTGAGATTTGGTTTCCTTCAAAAAAGTTCATCATGGATTCGAGGGTTTCGGTATGGGAACGCCCCACCTTTTTGGAAAACTTCCTGAAATGGTCTGCAACAGGGCTTTTGATACTTATTGCTGAAAAGTTGTATGTCTTAGTATAAAGCGGTTTCATTTACTGTAATAAATTGCACCAATACAAGGTCTCTGAAAGGATTTACATTAAATATTGAAATTATGATTTAAATTAATATACTTATATTACTGAATATCAATTTAATAAAGTTAATAACATCGCCTTGGCGTGTTATCCTCTTGCTTCTCCTTTTTGTACGCCGAGGGTACAAAAATTCCGAACCACTGGTAAACAGTTGCTTAAAAAAAAGAACACTTTCAGTGGTAATATCAGCACAACCAATACCGATTATTGGTGTATAAAAGTTAAGTCATTTACCATGAAAACAGAAACGAGGATTAGGTGCAAAACACTGGCTTTGATATCAAAAAAAATGAAATAAAAAAAGGGTAGATAATAAAAGGCGGTCATAAAAAGGACCCTATACAAAAATGTACGGGTCCTTATGTTTTTGTTGGGGCGGATTGGAAGGTTTCCATCCCTTATCAAATGGATTTAGATTAGGCCATTATCAGAAAAGCTAAAGTACTGTCCATCTGGCGCGATTATCAAATGGTCAAGGACTTTAATATCCAAAAGTGCTGCCGCCTTTTTGATTTTATCGGTCAATTGAATATCCGCCTCGCTCGCCTTTAATTTTCCACTTGGGTGGTTATGGCAAAGTATTATAGCCACCGATAGGGATTTGAGTACTGCGGCAAAAAGTATCCTTACATCCACCAAGGTTCCTGTAATTCCACCTTGGGACAGGTTAAGGATTCCTTTTACCTTATTGCTGTTGTTCAACAAAACCACTTTGAAGCATTCTTGGAGTGCTATGGTATTTTTGTTCCATTGGTCAAACAATATGTTCGCTGCATCCTGTGAGCAACCAATGATGTGCCAGAAAGGAGAACGTATTTGTTCTTTGTAACTTATCTTTATTTCATTAACTTTGTAGTTCATTATCAAGTATTTATAAATTAATGAGTTAAAAGAGGGATCGATAATTCGGGCGATACCCTCTTTTTTTTGTTATTTACTGCCCATAAGGAGTATTTCACGAGCTTCCACTTCGGTAACAAAGCGTTGAATGCCATCATCGGTGGAAAAGGAACGGGTTTTCAATTTTCCTGTTACTGCAATTTCCTTTCCTTTGGAGGCGTACTTTTCCACGATTTCGGCGGTCTTGCCCCAGGCCACTATATAGTGCCAATTGGTTTCCTTTTGTTTTTCACCTTTCGAGTTTTTAAAGAACACATTGGTGGCCAAGGAAAACCTAGCTACTTTTTTACCGTTTTCAAGATTGGTAACTGTTGGTTCCTGTCCCACATTACCGATTAACTGAACATTGTTTTTAATAATTCCCATGATTAAAAAAATTAAGGTTAAACATTTGATTTACATTATTTTGATTAACTGATTTACTTATTATATCCGGAGTGTTTTCCTTTCCTGATGCATGCAGGCTTTTTTGGCCAAGCCGGCTTACTCTTATTGGGTATTGACCACTTCCATTTGAGGATAATCGGTATGATTCCATAGTTCCAATTTTTGATTTACTTTCCATAGAGCCGTCGTTGTTACCTTTTTTTGTTGCTTGATGGTCCACAATATTTTTGGAAGGAAACACTTATAAACAGTAGGGGATGGGAGCGCTGGCTTTATGCAGTTTTCCTTCCAAAAATGTTGTTGTTTTGCCTTCAAAAAAAGAAACGGCGACAACTGTGGCAGTGAAAAAGGAGATCTTGGAAAATACCTATATCCGGAAGTGGTCGATACGCCCTCCTTAACGAGAAGTCTTCAGCAGAATAGTATAAGGGAGCCTACACCCATTTTATAAGTCCAAATCCCAACCCCTGTATGAACATCAACTTGGTATTCGATTCGTCCATCACTAAAGTGGGAACCAGGATGACATTACTGTTATGAAACGATACTATAAATTGGACTGCAGTACCAAGGTTCTACCTCCGTTGAGTTCCCTTAACTCAATGGCCAATTTTTCCGATGCTGCCAAAACAAACTTTGGCAGCACATATACGAACTGCCTGCTCTGCCCTTTTTTGAAAAGCTTTGGAAGGTTATGGGCATAAACGGTGTTTAATGGCAAACTTTGAAAGGAAGATTGGCGTCGATCGGTACCATTTAAGGTATACACATTAAGATAATCGATTTCAAAATCGACTCCCGATGCATTTTTTACCTCCATCTTCAGAAACACCTCCGAGCCATAATAGACCGGTTGAAATAATTTTAAATACAAGTCCTTTTCACGGATCAATGCCACCTTTTCAGATGCCGACTTCAAAACGGACTCCGAGGCTCTTTTGAGATAGTCCATTGTTCGGCCCAAGGAATCCACCTTTTGCTTCTTTTTATCGATGTTATCCATTTTAGGGGTTTCATTTCCAATACTTTCTTGCTCGGTAAAAAAGTAATTGTGCTGGGTCAAATCGGGTCTGTATTTTAAAATATAGGAATACACCTGCCCATTGGTAGTCACCACCAACAGATTACTGTCAGGACCGGGTTGTGCCTGCAAGAGCCCGAAATGCCGCTGTGTTTCGCGGTTATAGGTAAAAACAAAATGGGCCGCACCCGTGATCCCTTGGCGAACGGGTTCTGGAAAAAAAAGGGCCACATTTTTAAGTTCATTGGCATAAAGTGTATCCAAGGGTTGCTGCGCGGACAATCCAAGACTGATGAAGCATATTGCTAAGATGATTATGGTTTTCATTGCAGATTAATTTTAAAATTGTTCTTGTCGTATTTTAAGATGAGCTTATAGTTGTCTGATATGCTCGCCCGAAAGCTCCTTCGGTTGCGTTGGAACACCTTTCGAACTCCCTTAATTTGTGGCATTCCGGTAATATTTATATCGTCGACGATATCGTTCACCACTTCATTGGTTGCTTCGGCCCTAAAATTGTTCCTCAAATAAATTCCTTCAGATCCATCCTCAAGGTCGTAGGCTTTGAACTTGACCGGTAGGTGATCAATATTTTCAATACGTATCAATGTCCTGTTCGGCTTAAAACTGACAAATCCGTAGATACGTGTATTTTTGGGAATCAATACATTGTTGATCTTGGCATCCCTTAGTAGACGCATTCTTAAACGTTGGTCCGCCTTAACAGTTTGGTCGCCGTCCACTCGGACCATGATAATTGGATCGGAATTCCCAGAGCCAACTGTCTCAATGGGGTGGGAAGCAAAAAAAAGCTGGTGCTCCAGGGCAAGAGTCTGGGAGGCCACCTCGGTTTCCTTCGCCCCAATATATTCCTCTGTCTTCTCGGTCTTTATATGCCTGGACTGGGATCGGGAAAGCGTATCACCATTCAGGGTTTTACCTGTCCTTTTTGAATATCGCATCTGTCCCTGTTTATAAATACTGTCCACCAATTGCATTTTTTTCTTGTCCAGCAATTCAGGGTCGTACAGGCCAGTAGAGTCCAACAGGTCTTCATCGTAGACACTAGGAGCGAGGGTAGGTCTCGCCGTCTTCATATCATTTATGGCATCCAATTTGGATTCATATATCTTCTGTTCGTTCATGATTTCAGGAACAGGTATTTGATCGGCCTCCAGTTCCTGTCCTTGTTCGCTGTCCAAAACGAGTACTGCATATGCCGTAATAAAAAGTAGTATACAGAGGAGAATGGAGGTAAACACAATTTTGTTCTTTTCAATTTTCATATTTATCCAATTTTCGTAGTGTATTTTCAAAGAAATCGGTAATCATGAACCCATGGGTGTTTTTGGGAAAGTTCCTGTCCACCCTAAGGAGTTTACCGGTAGTGGTCAATTCATAGATGTCAGTGGATAAGCCCCTATTAATCTCAAATATTGTTGTAGTTTCAAAAAGATATGGTTCCCTGTCCAAGACAATTTTGGATTTTATGCCCAGCACCTTTTGTACCAGGGAATATTGCAGCAATCGGTTATATACGCCGTCTACTTTTTTCTGACGGTACAAATCAGCTACACTGCTATTTCCCAACCAGAGGGCTTTTTCCAAATTGCTCTCATAGTTACTCGGATCGATGCCGTAGAAATAGTCATGGAACAATTCCAAATGGGCTAGGGCCTCTACCTCGAGATTCTCCTTTTGATCGACCAATTTCAGGGGAATGACCTGGCCATCAGCATTGACCATAAATGCCTTGTTCAATACATCATTATGGAGTTTCAGCACCAAGAGGAGCGCAATGGCACTTATGGTAGTTGCCGCAATAATAATGGAGAGGACTATAAATCGATTCTGTCCTAGTACCTTGTAGATGTTGTTATAAGGTGTTTTCATATTGTTCTTGGGATTAAAGGGTTAAGAGACACTAAAGAGCTTAAGGGTAAAGGTTATTGCCCTACGGTACAAAGTGAATTTTAATAGGACAATGAACCCGATGGAACCCAGTTGAATAACAGGTGCGAAAGTTTGACTGCCCCAATCGGTACCAAAAAGGTTGGACCAAAAATTAAGGTTTACCTCAGTATAGAAATTATTGATAAATACATTGACCAGAAAAAATGCCGGGACCAGCATATAGACCCCTGCATACAATCTAAAAAAATTATAGGCCATGGAGCGAAACTTTTCAAACACGGCCAAGCTGATGACCAATGGAAAAAAGGCCTGCATGATTCCCAACAAAAAGAATCGCTGGGCCAAAAAAAGAGGATAGATAAAGAGGTCCAACAGCCAAAGGATCAAGCCTATGATAAACGACAATATTTTCAGTCCGAACAGTGGAGTTACCAAGGCCTCGTAGAGTAGGGCCAACGCTTTTTTGGCAGCGTCGATGGCGCCCACATCCTGTTCGATATCCAAATCCTGTAGCTGTAAGGGTAGGAGTGCCGGAGCAGTATCCCTAAACTGGGTTTCTATAGCTACTAGAATGGTATCGAATGCGGATAGCACCTCCGTAGAAAAAATGGCCAGCACGACTACCGCAAAGTTCTTGGCCAATTCACCAGGGGTCAATCCCCAAGAATAACCTTCATTGTTGGCCACGCCCTCATTGTATTTCTTAATGACATTGATCAGAAATAGGACGACGGCCAGGGCCTTCATCCCGGTAATGGCCGTCTGTGAAAAGCTACTGTTTTTAATGGTCTGAAAGACCGTATCCACATATTCAAGCCCTATTCCCAAAAATATCCCCGACATTAGTAGTTGATTTCCCTGTTATTGATTTTATCCTGCATTTGCCTAAAGGCGATTATCTCCCTATATCGCCTGGTCTTGGCCTCGATCTCGGCCACCATTTCTATGGATTGCAGTTCCTTTTCCTTGAGAATGGCCGTGCGTTCGGCATCGGTCATTTTCAAATTATCACTGGACAGTACTTGATCGATATAGTCCATGGACATCATGGAATTTTCAATTATTCCCTGAAAGGAATCTGAGATTCGGCCAACTTCTTCGGGCCGTATATATGGGGAATTTAGGATCTGCCTTAGATCCTCCTGCACCATATCATAAAGACGCTGATTGTTCTTGGCCAATTCCTTTACCGCATTCAATTGTTTGATTACGCTATTGACCTTATCGATATTCTCCTTCTGTTCCTTTAAGAATTTTACAGTCTTCAACAGTTCTGCGGTCTGTTTCCCGGATTCCAGCAGCGATTTCATAAAGGAGATGAAATTGGTATTGTCATATACCGGCATGCCCTGAGCCATCGCGTTGCTTTCAACAACCAAGGACAAAGTCAGGGCCAACAATAATTTATAATTAAAAAGTTTCATAGTATATAGGTTTAAATGTTGTTTTTATTGGAAGGATTAGTTTGTTGCGCTACAAACTGCGTAATGGCGGTCTCCATATCCCCGTATTTTCTATAGAGGGCCATAATGGTTTCATTCTCTTCACCATCGGTTAGGTAAGCGGCATGGACTTCTGGCGGAACTTCCAATCGAAAAATGTTGCTATCCTTCCCGATTTTGATAAACATTTCCGTGTATTTACGTTCCCCTTTCAGCTGGTTCCTTATGGATTTTAATTGGTTAAGATCATGTGAGGAAAGATGGAGCCTGTTGACCAGTTCATCATATCCCTTTTCATTCCTCAGACTATAGATGACCTGAGTATTTTCAAGGATACTTGCGGATGTCGAATTATTGGGCAGTTGGTTGATGGATTGAAGGATGATACCTATAGCCCCGTTTTGTTTACGTATGGCCTGGTAATAGAATTCCACACTTTCCAGAACGTTCTTAAATTTTAACTGTTTGGCAAACTCATCAAATAGGATGATGCCCTTTTCCGCCTTGTTCCTCCAAATCGTTCTTTGAATGGCCGATTTGATCAATTTCAACATAACGGAGAGAATTTCCTTATTATCCTTTACCTCGTCAAGTTCAAAAACGATAAGTCGTTTGTCCTCCAATTTATAGGTTTGGTCCGTGTTTGTATTGAACAGAAAACTATATATACCATTTTCCACATATTCCGAAAGAATGTGAAGGAAGTCATAGACGCTAAAATGCGTTTCACGGATCTGGAGGTCTGTGACCAATGAATCTTTATGGTCATCTACATACTGGTACAGTGACGCCAGTGAATGCCCAGTTGTGCACTTGGAATAATAAGACAACAGGACCTTTTTAACGGCGACCTCCTGTGCCTTGGACGATTCATTACCTGTGGCCAAAAGCTCCAAAATAAAAATGGTAAGATCTTCAAGCCGTTCTGGAGTAAGGTCGGCTTTATCACTAATGTAGAAGGGGTTTATACCCAGGTTTTTCCCTTGTTCATACCTAAGTACAATATGGTCATTGGGGTAGAGCTTGGCAAATTTATCATAGGAACCTCCTAGGTCGATGACCACTAGGCGTACCCCACTTTCAAAATATTGGCGCAGAATGTTATTGGCCAAAAAGGATTTACCTTCCCCAGTAGGTGCAAAAATAGCAAAGTTGCGTGCCTTTATGCGCTTTCTGGCTTCATCCCAAACATCCTTTAAAATTGGGATGTTGTATTGCCTATCGTTAAAGACAACACCCTTACTATCGGAAATATATACACTATTGTTAATGTACAGGCAAAGGGCATGCTTTAGATCGGCTACGTACAGATCCCCGTTGGAGAAGTTGGAGGTAAAGCAACAATAGCTGTTAAGAAAATAATGCTTCCGTTCTTCACCTTTAGGATAATAAGGAACGATGTCCAATTCCTTGAACTCTGTTTTGATCTTGGCGGCAATCCTGCCCAATTCTTGTGTCCCATCTCCCCAAAAAACTATATTGAGATGTCCCCGGACTATTCTAGAACTTTCATCATCATTGATCTTTGCCAGAATATCCTCTATTTTTTTTAGAACGACCTTATTTTGAGTTCCAAAATTGGAACTCTTATTAAGTTCCTCAATACTTTTCTCTAGATATTTCCGCCATTTATATTTATCGTCCAGATATATGATCTGATTGACAATATGGTTTTCATGTAAGTTGAGTCCCAAACCATCTATAAATCCTTGATGAAATACAAAATCATCGGAGGTGAACCTGTCATTGGGCCTACTGCTTTGTAGCATATCGCCAAAGCAGAGTTCGCTATTGATGGCCATAACGTCAAAATCATGGTCACCGATCTCCAAACACCTTTTATTCATTTGGATATCCGTGTCAAATCCATGGTTATAACCATTGAAGTAATTATTGGTCGATTCCAGGATACTATCCTCGCACATTGGTACAAGGGTTATTTTTCTGCTATTATTAATAAAGGACACGGCATCATTTACCGCATTGACAAATTCGCGGGCATAATGGTCCATTTGCCTATGAATACCCTTTTCCACTTTGCGAAAGGGGTTGACGTATTTTGAAGTATTGAACGTTTTCTTTAGCGGAAGAACAAAAAAGAGAAAGGAGGAGTGGTCCAAATATTCCCGTCCCTTAAAGTAGTGGTAAGTGGCTTGCTGAAGAAAACTTTCATTGGGCAAATTTTCGGCTGAATATCCGGCCTTTCTATAAACATCTTGTTTATGCACGATAGTACCCACGGGAAGGGCCTTAAAGGCTTGAAACCAAGACCCATGAATTTCCTCAAAATCCTTCTCCGACAAGGAATAGATCTCCGGATACCCCACGGAATAGCATTGGACCAAGTTGCCATTATTGGCAAAAATGACATTTCCTTGAATATCCATTATAGGATAAAATTCGGATAAGTTAATTGTCTTCATAGTGCAGGTGACTTGCTCTTTTATTGTTAATAGTGTTTGGAAACACTTTTTTAATGTGGAATACGGTCGGGTTGTTATGGCAAAAGGAGAGACATACAAAAAGCAGAATGTTGAAAATGATAGCCGAAATAATCGCCCCTAAACTGAAAGAAAAGATGATGAACATCAAGGAACCTATAACGGAAGTCATCTGAAGTGCGAACATCATAAGGGGGAGTCCCATTATCATGGCCTTTTTACGAATGTTCCTATATACCATGTACTTTTTCATTAGACAACAATTCCGATGAGATAGGTGAAGATTCCAACAACTGCACCGGCAATAAGTACAAATACAAGAACACGCGTAATACCTTTTTTGAGATCGGCGTTTTCCCCAAAAAAGTGTCCCGCGTTAAAAAGAAAACCTATAAGAAAAATCACTCCCAGAATAATGGGGAAAACGGTACGGATGGTATCGGATACGTCATTGACCGATTCTTCGATTCCACCAATTTGAGCGAAAGCAGGATTGTAAATCAGTAGGGTAAGGCCAACCTGATAGTATAATTTTTTCATGTTGTTCAGATTTAGTTTTTAGACTTTTTAGCTACATGAAAAATAGTTTATATTTATATATAAAATGCTGATAATCACTAATTTGTGAATAAAATATTAAATGATTAGTTTTAATGTGTTTTGATGTCAATTAACATGAATTTGAATTATAATTTGAAACTGATATGTTGATAACCTTGAAAATCGGGAGTAGGGCAAGTTGCAAAACCGTCATATTTTGGCTCTTGATATTAAAAATGTGCTTCAGTTTTTGTCAAGTAGAGCAGCCAAAAAAGATTGTGGTCATCGATCCCGGCCACGGAGGTAAGGATACCGGTGCCATAGGTGTCCATGGAGTCCTTGAAAAAGAGGTAATTTTAAAAATTGCCAAGGAAATCCTAAACCACAACCACATAATATTGGATGACAGGATAGAGGTTTATCTGACCAGGTACAAGGACACATTGATATCATTGTCTGATAGGGCGATGTTGGCCAGGGAATTAAAGAGTGATTTGTTCATTTCTTTACATTGTAATGCGGCCATCACAGGAGCCAGTGGAATGGAAATTTTTGTAGCAGATAAGGATAATCCGCACATGGAATCCTCGGTGCAGTTGGCCACGTCCGTTTTAGGTGAGAGCGGACGCAAACTGGGCATTAGGGAAAGAGGGGTAAAGGTGGGCAATTTTCAAGTACAAAGGGAAACGATGGGCTTTTGCCCGACAATTTTAATAGAAACAGGTTTTGTTACCCATGTTGATGAAGGGGATTATTACCAAAAACCTAGAAATATCAAGGCAGTGGCTTTAGCCATATTGCTTGGAATTTATAATTATTTAAAAAGTGAGGACTGAATTTTACCAAAAACAAATGACATCAAGGTGTAGTATATGTCTTATCAATAAAGACGTACCTAAATTCTCTTATCCATACTATCTTCCTTAAAGGCGATCAAATTAAACAATTGCCTCATTCTAGAGCGAACACGGGGACCATAGCGTTCCTCGAGTTCCTGGGCATTGAGATTGGTAGTGGCGTGGGTATGGATATTATGGTTCAACAATAGTTCGTATCTGGAAAGAAGTATTTCCCCCATTACATTGCAATCTTTGCCAAAATATCGTCCCGTAGGCTCCACTCCCAGATCATCAAAACAATAGGATTTCCCCTCACCGTAGTCTTCCACAATTTTAAAACCGATATTATTAAATGCAAAAGTGATATTTCGTGCCGGTATCACCTCATAAGTTCGGCCGTAAGGAGTCAGATAGCGCAGTAACTTCATTAAACTGCTCTTACCACAACCTACGGGCCCAGAAAGTAAAATACCTTTGTTAAGGTCGATATCCAGTTTCTTGCAATTCAAAGGATCCTTGATATAATAGTTACAGAGTTTGTAAATGACGTCGCGGTCCTGTTCCAATATTCTAAAATTCTTGCCGAACATTGCTTGTCCTTTGGCATTGAGGTATAACAATATTTTATTGAAATCATAGCAGATCTGATTATCCTTAAGACTACCTAGGACGTATTGTTTATGACCTACAAAGCGTATATGTGGATTCATAGGGGCTGATTAAAATTTTTCATGGAACTGGACTTCAGGTTGTCCGTATTCTGGCTGACCGGGACCACTGTTTTATCCTCCTTTATCTCCATGGACTTAAAAATCCATTTTTGCGCCAGAGCATGCCAATCCACAATTTCGGCCGTACCTCCAACTTTCCATCCAATGCTTTTGTAATGACAGTAAAACTTCTTCGCTTCCGTTATGGGCCAGTTTTTATTATTAAAAAAATCAACAACTTCTTTTTCATTTTGGGGTCGGTCCCGTTTGCCCCCATTTGATTTGTTTTTTATAGTTTCTATATGTTTATTTATAGGTACCACTACTTGTCCATTGCTTGTCCCTGATTTGGTCTGGTGTGGGTACACTACTTGTCCATCAGTTGTCCCAAAATTGAACATCTTGATCGTACTCCCCTGGAAGGGGTTATGGGAGGGTCGGTAATACAAATAATTCCAGTGGTGCAATTCCTTCAAACAGCGATGATAAGTTGATTTGGAGCCTATTTTTGCATAGGCCATTACTTCTTCCCGGTTAATATGGAAGCTATCACGAAAATGGTAACTGTTCCATAATTGAAAAAGTCCCACATAAAGGCTAATGTGGGTGGGGTTTAGTCGATTATCCTTTGAGAACTGGAGGAAGACCCCGTTCAGGTGTTTGATATAGTTCATAGTAAAGGTGTTAAAATTCGTAATCCACCCTGTTCTTCTTCATAATAGCTTGGATATCCTCGGTATCATAAAATAGGATTCCGCCCATTTTTGTGTACGGCAAAGTACCATTGATCCTTAAGTTTTGAAGGGTACCTGAACTAATATTGAGCAACTCCATCACTTCGGAGGAGCGAAGGTACCTTTTAAGTGTTCCATTGGCCTGTTTAGAGAGCAACTCCCTAAAGCCCTCCATCAATTCGATCTTAAAATCCCTCAGATCATCTGTAGTAATTACATGTGTTGGCATAATTTGAAAGTTTTGGGAAGGGAACCAGCGTGTATTAAAATGAAGACTCCAGGTTCCGATCACGATTAGACAATGAGCCGTAAATTTGACATGTTTTTACAGGAAATATTCACCATATATTACGTAATGGGGTTAAATTTTAACATCATTACAATCATTTACATTTATGGGCAAAGTGAATAAAATAAAATTCAAATAATAACTAAAACCCCCTTAAAGAGAGGCAAATTTACTTGGTAGGGGATGCACCGGATGCGATACGTAATTACGATACCACGACCCAATTTTTGAAACACTGGAATCGTGGCCCATACCAAACCGTTATTTATAAATGTTTGTTATTGAGTTCTACGTACTCGTTCCTGATTAGGTCATATAGTAATCCCATTCTTTCGTGTAGTTCCTTGGTCATTACAATTTGAAACTCCCTAATGCCTATCTGCAATTTAAAGTCCGCGTCGATTTTTCCGTAGATAAAATCCAAGGGGTAAACTCCATCCTGACCCGGTTCCATCGGTTTGGCCCTAAAAAACAAATTGCTACAATCATGGGCCTTATAATTGAACGAAACCATGAAAGAAATTGACTTGTACTGCTTAGTGTATTGAAATGAACCAGGGGCGTCCATAAGTAAGATTGAATATAATGTGAATTAAACAATTAGAAATTTATTACATAATGACCTAATAATCAATACTTATTCGATGTGATTCTACTATCATAGACCTATGACGCTTTGAATACACACTAGTTAGCTGTTAGACCATGGATAAAGATTTTTCCATATGTGCTATTCAAGCCTTGTTGGTCGTAACCACTAAATTCCTATACAATTGATAAAGTGTAGGAGCATTTGTACAAACCTACCACAAGCTTAATTGTCCACTATCCAACCGAATTATTTTCTTCCAGAATATTTTAATCTGAAAAGTAAAACCCATAAAATGATAAATCATGAGTATTTAAAAAACAGGGGTAATTACCATTAAAAATAAGTTCATTACATCTTTAAAAAACTATAAATACGGACTTCAAGAATCTTGTTTAACAAGGTAGTTCATGTATCTAGGTCATGGTTGATAACTGATATATTTTGGAATACCATAGAATGTAATCCTGTGAAATGTTTGATATTGCCATAGGAGGATAAGTCGCGATAATTTAAATGCTATTCGCAACACTGTACCTGATTTTTATAACAATCTTTTGACAAATGCAACAATTGTTGACTAAAATTGTAATATTCTGAACCCAAGCCGATTTAATCGTTAATAATTTAGGTGATAAGTATCAGGGACATTTTACCATTCAGCATAGAAATGATGTAGTTTTGACATTATGAAACGTGTCGGAAATACCTTGAATACCACTACCGAAACCTATGAAGGGCCGCTGGAAAATACCTTACCAAGCGTAAGAGGGGTGCCTCTGTGCTCGTTTTCCGGTAAGCCGGCACATTTTTATATTGGCTTATCAGGGCCTGGATACAATGATGAAATCAGGATGATGGGGGCCATTTGTTCTGAATTTGTGGAAACGGCCATTGTCAATGTATTGGGGCAGGGAGTGGACAACATACAATGGCCGGTTATTTTGGATTTGAAAAAGAATATATACTATCATTCCCATGATGCCCATTTAAAAGGGCATTCCGCAATCATGGGTTGGAAGAATCGGATAATTTCCAAAGCAAAGGAATAATCGTTGTAGGAATCAAATAGCTTTTTTACCAAGTCTTAAAACTTCATCATTCAATATCCCTCTAATATTCGGATTTCCTTATAATAAGTATATTGCCATTGGTCTAGTTAATTAATTCAAAGTAAATGAAAAGAAAACTTGAAACCATAGGACTTACAATAGGGTGGTTTGCAATTATTGGTCAATTTATCCTATTGATTATGAATAGGCAAGCAGGGTTATTTGAAACCATTATTCGTTTTTTTAGTTTTTTCACCATTTTGACCAATATATTGGTCGCACTATACTTTACAATGTCATATTTAGATTCCAAGAAGAATCCTTTAAACCTAATTCTGTCCAATGGAGCCATGACTGCCTTAACTACATTTATATTAATTGTAGGCTTGGTATATCAGGTTAGTTTAAGACACATATGGAACCCTACCGGCTTACAATTTGTGGTGGATGAATTACTACATACGGTTATCCCGATCTACATGTTAATATATTGGTTCATCTATTCGAAAACAACTGAATTGAAGACCAAATCAGTTCTAAACTGGTTACTATATCCATTGATCTATGTTGTGTTCATAGTTTCAAGAGGATATATTTCAAATTATTATCCCTATCCATTTCTAAATATACCTGAAATAGGCCTCGAACGTTCCCTGTTTAATATTGGCATAATTTTGGGTGTATCCATCCTGATGATGACATTGCTCATAATCACTGGAAAATTTCGTAAAAACTTGATCAAAGAATAATTATATGAAAAAGAATTACATTTTAGTTTCAACCCTTTTGTTTATGGTGGTTATCGTTTCATGTACCGCAACTAAGAATGGGAGTAATAATAACCTTTACAATTCCATATGGGAATTGGAGTATATATCAGGAAAGCGGATTGCTTTTGATGGCCTATATCCGGACAAGAAGCCGGTAATTTCATTTAACCAAACCACAGGGAAGATTACGGGCAATAACAGCTGTAACGGTTATTCCGCCGATTTTAAAATTGATGGTAATAGTATCACCATAGGCGAACCTGGTCCTTCCACAATGATGTATTGTGGTGATGGCGAACCACAGTTTTTGAATATGATGAAAAAAATTAATGCCTTTAGCCTTGACAAGGAGGGTAGGCTAAATTTAATGATTGGAGAAATACCAATGATGAGATTCAAAAAAATAAAAGACTAGACCATTGCGTTCAAATCTTCTGGGTTATTTACTGCTTTCAATACCTAAAGCTCTTGATAATTTTTATTCTTATAAGCAGATTTTTATTTTTCCAACTTTCCATACTGAAAAATATGAGTAATATTGTAAATGTTCGATTTCCGTTTAAAGGTTTTTCATACGGTCGCTAGAAGGCTAAATTTTACCAAAGCCGCAGAGGAATTATTAATATCCCAACCTGCTGTGACCAAACATATAAAAGAGTTGGAAAGTCAATTTAACCTGGCACTTTTTGATCGAAGGGGAAACAAGGTAATACTATCCAGGGCAGGAGAAGTTCTTCTAAAACATACAGAAAACATTCAAGAAATCTATAGGCAAATCGAGTTTGATCTAAACCAGTTCAACGAGGCGTTCAAAGGGGTTTTACATGTGGGTTCCAGTACATCCATTACGCAATATATATTACCTCCATTATTGGCCCGGTTCCATGCTATGCACCAAGATGTGAAGGTAGAGCTGTTCAGTGGCAATTCGGAACAAATTGAGATGGCCCTTCTAAATAAGAGCATAGAACTTGGCGTAGTTGAGGGCAAATCCAAAAGGCGTGAAATTCACTATTCCCCTTTCTTAAAAGATGAGATCGTACTGGTTTGCGGGAGTAAAAATCCTATGTCAACCAAAGAAGAGATAAGACCCGAAAACCTGAAGAACATTCCTTTGCTATTACGGGAGCCCGGATCGGGGACCTTGGAAGTCATTGCCGATGCTTTAAAGCAAAAAGGAATCCGACTTGGAGACCTAAAAATAGAAATGCAATTGGGCAGCACGGAAGCCATAAAATCCTACCTACAACACTCTGATTGTATGGCATTCGTTTCCTTACATGCCATATTTAAAGAACTTAAAAGCGGCGTCTTAAAGGTAATAGAGATTAAAAAACTGCCGATCCACAGGCAATTTTATTTTATAACGCCCCAAGGTCCTGAAGGAGGGTTGTCCTTATTACTAATGAATTTTTTAAGGAGAAACCATAATTTTTAGTTGTCATTGGTTATTGAATTGAGAATCGATAGAAGCATCTATTCACTAATATTACATTAAACTCTATTATAACATCCACTCATCAAGGTCGACAATCGTCATAACCTTAGGTTATCATAAATTAATATTTGCAATTGGCTATTGGGAATAAACCCTCGTAAATTTGAATCTGAAAGGCTTCATTAATTTTGAAGTTGCCTAATAGTATAATTTATAAATATAAGATATGAGTTTGAGAATTGGAGACGATGCGCCAAACTTTAAGGCGCGGACGACGGAAGGTGAAATAGATTTTCACCAATGGCTGGGCAATAGTTGGGGAATTTTATATTCACACCCTGCAGACTATACCCCTGTGTGTACAACAGAACTTGGCAGAACCGCCCAGTTAAAGGAAGATTTTGCAAAAAGAAAGACTAAGGTACTCGCTGTTAGTGTTGACGACTTGGATTCACATTATGGCTGGGTAAAGGACATCAACGAAACCCAAAACTGCAATGTGGATTTCCCTATTATAGCGGATAATGACAAAAATGTGGCAACCCTTTATAATATGATACATCCCAACGCATCTACTTCTGCCACAGTTAGATCTGTTTATTTTATCAGTCCCGACAAAAAGGTACAGGCCATTATTACGTATCCCGCTTCTACGGGAAGAAACTTTTCCGAAATTCTCCGGGTTGTCGACTCACTAAAACTTACAGCGGAACATAATGTGGCCACTCCAGTGGATTGGGAAGATGGCCAGGATGTAATTATTCCACCAGGAGTGAAGAAGGAAGATGTAGAAGCCAAATATCCTAAAGGTCATCGAGTTATAAAGTCATACTTGAGGTATACTCCCCAGCCCAATAAATAATTACTTATTATCTGAAAACATGGAACTAAAAAGAGGATTGGACAGAGGACCGTTCAACGATGAGCAAGTGGACAAACTCAATATAGCTTTGTCCGGACTTGACTCCGGTCAGCTTCAATGGCTAAGTGGTTATTTCGAAGGGCTCATTCATACGTCTTTGAACAAACCCTCTACTGGAAATCTACCATTGGATTCGGGCCACAATACTAAAAATGAGCTTAAACACGAAAAAGTGCATATTCTTTTCGGGAGCCATACAGGTAATTCTGAAAGTTTGGCCAAAGACCTACATTCCAAGGTAAAGGATTTGGGAATTGATGCAGTAATTTCAGACATGGCCTCTTTTAAAACCAGGGAACTCAAGGGCATCAAAAAATTGGCCATAATCGTAAGCACCCATGGATTGGGAGAACCCCCGGTACAAGCTGAAGATTTCTATCGATACCTGCACAGCAATAAGGCACCAAACCTGGCGCATTTGCAATTCTCGGTTTTAAGCCTAGGAGATAGTAGTTATATTGACTTTTGCCAGACTGGCAAAGATTTTGATACCGTACTTGAAAAACTTGGAGCTCAAAGAATTGTTCCGCGTGAGGACTGCGATGTAGATTACGCAGAACAGGCAGAGGCTTGGCAAAGCACGTTTCTTAGTGCCGTAGTGCAGACAAATGGCCAAACTTCCCCGGTCAAAGCGGAGAACATTCCCGATAATCCGGCTAATAAGTCCCAATATTCCAGAAATAATCTTTTTGAAGCCACCATTCTCGAGAAAATCAATCTAAACGGACAGGGATCTTCCAAAGAGACCGTTCACCTTGAATTGGATCTGGAAGGATCTGGAATAAAATATGAGCCTGGGGATGCCTTAGGGGTGTACGGTTCCAATTCCCATGAACTGGTAGAGTCAGTTTTGCATACCACAAAGTTAGCGGGCGAAAAGGAGGTAGAAACCTATGAAGGTACCAAAACGCTACATGATGCACTTACATATAACTATGAACTTACTCCACTTTCAAGGAACACGCTTTCCGGATATGCAGAACTAACAGACAATAAGGGGTTAAAGAAAATCCTTGAGGATAAAATTGCACTTCAGGAGTATCTTTCCGGACGTGATTTTTTAGATCTGATAAACGAGGTGCCGTACGAGTTGACTTCTGACGAACTGATTTCCATTTTGCGCAAAAATACCCCACGGATGTATTCCATAGCCTCGGCGCAAGATGTAGTTGATGAAGAAGTACATCTGTTGGTGTCGGTTGTCCGATATAGTGCATTAGGCAGAAACAAGGAAGGGCATTGTTCATCTACCCTGGCAGACAGGCTTGATATTGGCGATAAAGTAAAGGTCTTTGTTGATCGGAATACACGCTTTAAGCTTCCCAAAAATCCTGAAGTGCCTATTATTATGGTTGGTCCGGGAACTGGAGTGGCGCCATTTAGGGCATTTATGCAACAACGGGAAGTATTGGACAAAAAGGGACCTTCCTGGCTTTTCTTTGGCGATCGGAATTTTACTACAGATTTCCTTTATCAGACAGAATGGCAACAATATTTGAAGGAGGGGGTACTGACCAAAGCAGATGTTGCCTTTTCAAGAGATCAGGATCAAAAGCACTATGTACAACATAGAATGTTGGAAAACGGTAAGGAGTTATATGAATGGTTGGAGAAAGGAGCGCATTTTTACGTGTGCGGTGACGCTAAAAAAATGGCCAAAGATGTTGATGTTACCTTAAAGCAGATTATACAACAACAAGGGGGGATAACTATTGAAAAGGCAGAAGAGTATGTAAAAAATCTTCAAATTGCGAACCGTTACCAAGCAGATATCTATTAAGGCCGATTCAGGTGAGCTAAAATACCAAGGAAATATTTTTATGGGAAAACAATTGGATTACAAGGAATTATCGGAAGATGAACATATCAAGGACAAGAGCGATTTCCTCAGAGGGAGTATAAAGGACAGCCTAAAAAACCCTTTGACCGGAGCTTTATTTCCCGACGATGTCAAGCTTATAAAATACCACGGTTCTTATCAGCAGTACGACAGGGATTTGGAGAGTGAACGAAGGCAGAAGAAATTGGAGCCATTGTACCAGTTTATGGTTCGAGTTAGAGCTGCTGGTGGTGTTACTACTCCTAAGCAATGGTTGGCCCTCGATGAACTTTCTGAGCAATATGGAAATGGCACCCTTAAATTGACCACTAGACAATCTTTCCAATTTCATGGCATATTAAAAAGGAATTTAAAACCTACGATTCAGAAGGTTAACGAAGTTTTGTTAAGTACGCTTGCGACCTGCGGGGATGTGAATAGGAACGTAATGTGCAATCCAAACCCTTACCAATCCCATATACACGAAGAGGTATACCAATTTGCAAAAGAAATAAGCGATTATTTTCTTCCAAAGACAACTGCCTATCATGAAATTTGGTTGGACCAGGAAAAAGTAGCGGGAACCCCAGATTTTGAACCATTGTATCATCAACACTACCTTCCAAGAAAATTCAAAATAGCATTGGCAATTCCACCAAACAATGCCATCGATGTTTTTGCGAATGACCTTGGACTTATTGCTATTGAGGAAAACAATAACATAGCAGGATATAATATATGTGTTGGTGGTGGATTGGGAAGTACCTTTAGTAATGACGCCACTTATCCGCGATTAGCCGACGTTATTGGTTTCGCGCCGAAGGAAAAAGTGATTGATGTAGCCGAAACAGTAATAGCCATCCAAAGGGATTACGGCAACCGATCTGACCGTAAGTTATCGAGATTAAAACATACCATAGACGACAGGGGGTTGGAATGGTTTGTAGCGGAACTTCAAAACCGATTGGGATGGAATCTGGCCAAACCAAAATCCTATCGATTCAAATCAAACGGAGATGAATATGGGTGGCTAAAAGGCACCAACAATAAATGGTTTTACACCTTATTTGTGGAACATGGTAGAGTTAGGGATGAAAATGATTATCAGCTAAAAACGGCTTTAAGGGAAATTGCCAAAATTCATACAGGAGATTTTCGATTGACAGGTAACCAAAATCTCATTATTGGAAACATAGAGGAAGGTAAAAAGCCGGGCATTGATGCTATTTTGGAATTGTATGGTGTTGGTAACCATCCTAAACTAACGGGCCTGCGCAAGAGTTCCATGGCCTGTGTCGCATTGAACACATGTGGATTGGCTTTTGCCGAAGCAGAGCGTTACCTTCCTTCCTTAATAGATAAGCTGGAGGTAATTATGAAAAATAATGGCCTGGAGAAGGATGAAATTAATATTCGGATGACAGGTTGTCCAAATAACTGTGCTCGATCATCACTAGGGGAAATAGGTTTTGTGGGTAGGGCCATTGGTAGATATAACATGTACTTGGGTGCAAGCCATAACGGTGACCGATTAAATACCCTATATCAGGAAATGTTATCCGAGGAAAACATTTTAGAGGAATTAGAGCCAATTATTAAAGCCTATGCCCAGGATAGGTTAGGAGGGGAGCATTTTGGAGATTTCGTAATCAGAAAGAAAATTGTTGAACCAACAGAGAGGCCAATACGGATACTAACTTAGTCCCTTAATTATTAATGTTTCATTTGATTAACCTTGCCTTTAAAACTTACATGTTAACTTTACCTGTCATAACATTACTCAGTAGGTTACATACTTGATTCGTGCATTATCAAATTCCAAGTGGCCTTAATGCTAATTGCTTTGTCTATATTATAAAAGTAGTTGGACCAATTAATGATATCATGTTGTTAAGGTGCATTTTGAAGCAACCATTTAAAATGAGTTGAATCTAATTGAAAAAGGGAAAAATGAAAGTAAATATCTTGATATTATTTATTGGAATTTTAACAATAATCGGTTGTGATTACGATGATGTTCAAAGGGATATTGAAGGACAATACATCGGGACTTTTCAGAGAGGCGAGAATAGCTCAACTGTAGAATTGACGTTGAACAATTCCAATTTTGCCGGGGAAAGTGAAATCGTAAAATTCCCAGCAATTTGTAATGGTAATTACGCAATTTCAAATAGGACTATAAAGTTTGAAAACCAATGTCTTTGGACTGCCGAATTTGATTGGAGTTTGATATTGAGTGATACTTGGGATTTTAGTTTTACCAATGATACTCTAAGATTAACCAATTCAATCGGAGATGTTTATACTCTAACGAAACAGAAATAATAATGCCCTACGACACAACCCATACACAAATCGGATTTCGTGCTTGGTCGAAAGGCTATTGTATTTTTATGTAGTCCGCAAAATCTATAGAATTTTGCTTAATAAAAGGAAAAGAAAACCAAAACCCGCCAGAACGTAACCGTTCGGTACGGGCGGGCTTAAAGATTTCCTTATATGCGTGATGGAAAGCAAACATCAGTTTCCTCCAGTACTGTTCAAACTAAATCGATAAGTCAAAAAAGGTTTAAAGAATTTCATCCCTTTCTGTGATTTTATATCAGTTTGAAAAATAATTGGTTCGGTTATTTGATTTTTGGGAATTCGTCCTTGGGACATAACACCAGGATATACTTAAAGTTTATCCCAACATCGCTAAAATTAGTCTCGGCTTATTGATAGAATCTCATGAAAATCCAACTATTATCAGTTTTCTGCGTCTTAGAACTTTTTAATCGGTAATGGACAAATCTTGGCAAATAAAGCATGTCTTGTCCATTTAATCATTGTAAAGTGCCTGTTCCAATTCATTTTTTTTGTTTCTACTTAATGGCACCTGTTTTCCAGCTACTTCAACTGTTTTACTATTGAACTTTTCAACTTTTTCCAGATTAACGATATAGGATTTGTGGATTCTTAGGAATTTTTCCTTGGGCAATTTTTGTTCAAAGGATTTCATAGTAGAAAGAATGACCACATTGCCTTCATTCGTCACCAACTTAACGTAATCGCCAAGAGCTTCGACCCAATTTATGTCGTTAAGAACTACTTTACGCTGCCGTAGGTTGCTTTTTACAAAGATGTACTCCTCTTCTTCGTTCTGTTTATTAATTTGCTCATATTTGGCCACGGCCCTTTTTACGGAGGCATCAAACCGAGCCAGAGATATGGGCTTATAAAGATAATCGGTTACGTTGTAATCGAAAGCCTTGAGTGCATAATCGGGATTCCCGGTAATCAAAATTACCTGAGGTGGATCGTCCAGGGATTCCAAAAGGTCAAAACCATTGATGATAGGCATTTCCACATCCAGGAAAATTAGATCGATCTCCTTATTCTTAAGACCGTTATTAGCTTCAATGGCATTGCTGTATTCAGCCACCATTGTCAAGTTTGGATGATTGTCCACTAATCTGGCTATGGTGGTTCTCTGCATGAACGAATCGTCCACTATTATACATCTCAATTTCATAATCGAGGGGATAAATTGATTAATAAAAAGTTCAAGTTACCCAAATGACATACCTGACCACAATAAATGATGACAACCCTCTATATTATGTTGTGAAATGATACTTATGGGTAGTTAATTATCGGGTTGCTGTCTATTCAAATACTTGATTTAATTAAATAATTGAAAAAACTAAAAAATTGAATGGTCCGGTGTAATCGATGAATTGTGCTAAATTTGATATTATATCAACCTATTAAAATGCAAAAACTGTTCGAACATATTAACAAATACACTTCAGTTGACAATAATGAGTTTCAGGAGATTGCCAAATACTTTGATTTGAAAACTGTCAAAAAAAAAGAACTGCTTTACGAACCCGGTAACAAATCCCTGGACCACTATTTTGTTTTAAGCGGGTGTCTTCAATTGTATATTATTGATGAGAAGGGAACCGAGCATACTTTACAATTTGCCATAGAGAATTGGTGGATTACGGATTATTTGGCCTATCACAACAATATGCGTTCAGAGTGTTATATCCAAGGAGTTAAAGCTTCGGCCATACTTCACTTAACACATAATAACGAAAGAGAATTACTTAGACGGTTTCCTAAAATGGAAACTTATTTCAGAAAGATATATCAAACAGCTTATGGTGCCTCACTTAATCGGATAAAGTATCTTTTTATTTATTCAAAAGAAGAAATCTATTTTAGGTTTAAAGAGGCCTTTCCTGATTTTGTTAACAATGTACCTCAATATCTAGTGGCAAGTTTTTTAGGCTTATCGCCAGAATATGTAAGCAAATTAAATAAAAAAGATATTTCTTGAACCAGTTCAAGAATATTTATGGTGAAATCCAGGACCTTTGAACCCTAAATGGAATACTATGAAAAAGTCGATAATAGTAGTAGGGGGAGGTTTTGCTGGCTTGGAATTGATAAAAAGGATCGGAAATTCACCAAAGTACCAAACCATATTGGTAGATGCCAATAATTATAATTTCTTTCCGCCGTTGATCTATCAGGTCTCTACCGGGTTTATGGAACCATCGGCCATTAGTTACCCCTATAGAAAAATATTGAGGAACTTTAAGAATGTTCGCTTTAGGCTTGGAAGTTTATTGGAAGTGGTTCCCAATGAAAACAAAGTAATGTTGAGCAATGGAGAGTTGCACTATGATATATTGGTTATGGCCACAGGTACTGAAAGTAATTACTTCGGTAATAAGAACATTGAAAAGTATAGTTTACCAATGAAAACCATAAGTGATGCGTTAACTCTTAGAAACACCATTCTTACTAGGCTGGACAGGGCAACAAGACACGATGACAAAGAAGAACGAAAAAAATTATTGACATTTGTTATCGCTGGAGCCGGACCTACAGGAGTTGAACTCTCAGGCATTTTAGCAGAGATGAAGACCTCTATTTTGAAGAAAGATTATCCGGAATTGAGTGAAAGTGATTTAGGAAAAATATATTTAATAGATGGTCAAAGTACAGTTTTGAATACCATGTCAAAAAACTCCCAAAGCTATACCTACTCCAAGCTAAATGAATTGGGTGTAGTAATAAGGCTGAACTGTTTGGTTAATGATTTTAAGGAAGACATTGTTTTACTGTCAGATGGTACTACAATAGAATCCAAAAATCTAATCTGGGCGGCCGGGGTAACTGCCAAGGCTTTCAATGGTTTCTCCATGGACAGTTTTGGAAAGGGAAAAAGGTTAAAAACCAACTCTTCCAATTTGGTCAACGGCTACGATAATATTTATGCATTGGGCGATTGTGCGTTGGTCCAAGGAGATATTGGCTATCCTGAAGGCCATCCCCAATTGGCCCAACCCGCAATTCAACAGGCCAAGAACTTGACCCTTAATTTAGAGAGGGACAAAAGCCCATGGACTCCTTTCAAGTATAAGGACAAAGGGTCATTGGCAATTATTGGAAGAAATAAGGCAGTTTTTGATTTGCCAAAAGAAAGGTTTTTTATAAAAGGATTTATAGCCTGGTTAATTTGGATTTTCGTGCATATTATGGGGTTGGTTAATTTTAAAAATAGGTTTCGCACATTCATTAACTGGATCGGGTACTACCTGTATAAGGATCAGTATTTTAGAATGATCATCAAACCAAACGATAAAAAATAATACCTTAAGGACTTATGGAAAAGTATAATCTAATATTAGTTGCATTGTTGGTTTTTTTCGGAAGTTGCAAAATGGACCAATCAAAAAATAGTGCCAAAACTGGACATTTACCAGACCTGAGCATTACCACGGACACTTTGACGAAACACTTAAAGCCCTTCAAAAAGGAGTTGCCAACGATAGGACTGCTGATGTTCAATGGCGTCCTGCAGAGTGAAGTCATTGCCACTTCTGATGTTTTTGCCAAACCAAGTATAGAAGGAAATCAGCTGTATAATGTAATAACCATTGCTGAAAATGCCGACCCAATAACATCAGAGGAAGGGATACGGTTTTTACCAGATTACACCTTTGAAAACTGCCCACAACTTACGGCCTTGTTTGTTCCAAGTGCCTATGACATGTACACTCAAGTTCATAATGAAAAAATTATAAGTTTTATAAAGGAAAAAAATAGGGAAACGCTATATACCGTAAGCAATTGTGCTGGAGCACAATTGATCGGCAAATCGGGTATTGCAGATGGACATAAAATTGTTACCTGGATCGGAGGGGGCACACAATTGCAGAAGGATTACCCTAATCTAAAGGTACAGAACGACAGTTTGGTGACCTTTGTAGAGGACGGAAAATTCAGCTCCTCGAACGGTAATTTGGCAAGCTACATTTCGGCCTTAAATCTTTTGGAGAAAATGTCCGGTCCAGAGCATAGAGAGTTTGTTGAAGGATATCTATATCTTGATCGACTTCAAAATTGGAAAGATTAGGTATTACTTTTGTCTCCATGGTAAACAGCATAACCTAATCCATGATCGTGCTACCTCGACATAAATATTTGGTCTACGGCAAAGTTATCCAACGGTTTTTCAAAATAGCCCTTGACCAAAGAATGATCTTTAGCGCGCTTACGGTCCATGGAATTGGAAAATGCGGAAACGATATAAATTTCGAACGGGGCAATATTTCCCTGAATTTTTTCCAGTTCCTGCAGAAAGTGCCACCCTGTAAGTACTGGCAAGCCTAAGTCCAATAAAACCTTTTCCGGAAACTCCAATTTACCATCCATACATTCCTTTATGGCGGTCAAAGCCTCCTGAACGGAATAGTAAGTACTGACCCTATTGTTGGGGTAAGCTTGCCCTATCTTATACTTAATGGCAAATTGTGATACCATATCATCATCAATTATCCACAAGGTTTCTTCTCTCATATTAATCCAAAAATAACTTAATATATGTCATCAACAATTAACATCCGGATATAAGATATGTTTTTACCAAATTAATTTCCGATTTCATTTAATAATCCAAAATAATCCCTGAAATAATAGCTACTTATTTATTTGTCTAAAAATAAGGACTGTCTAGCCTCAACTCAATAGAAATTCGCTGAACTGTTTTAGTATCTGGTTTATTGGTTCATGACAAGTAGATTTTTAAAATGGCACAATTCTAAACTTAAAAATTGTGAAGTCATCCCAAAAAATTAGAGGGGATTTGGGCGCTATATATGGAAAGTCCATGATATTGGAAAGAACCAAAATATGGTCTGGAACAAGAATTAGATTATAAGTAATTTGACCAAGTTTAATGCCATTATTTATTCGGTATTTTTTATTTGACCCTTTATTCCCATTAATACTGCAGAACCTTTTCCCTAAAATGCCCATTACAAGTTTCCATTTATTTAAAATTAACTATTTTGGGTACTATTAGGGAACAAGATCAAGGAAAGGTTAGATTGGGACTATGATCTAGAATAGCTGCAAGCTACAACAGATATTTATTTATGGTCTTAAGGCAACTTTAAAATGAATTGATTTCTGACATCAGAAACATGTAAAAATCATAAAAATGGACTTTAATAAGGAAATGAATGAAAAGGATAATTCAGACAATACAAATCCATTTGAAGAATTTCTACAAGTTAAAATAACCAATGACATTTACAAACAAGTTTTCAAGTACTCCATTTTTCCAAAAATCATCCATAATATGGACATGCGTATCATTGAGGCGAATGACAGTGCCATCAAAGAATTTGGTTACCCCAAGAATGAACTACTCAGAAAGAAACTAATAGACTTACAATACAAAGTTGATCAAGAGCCTTCAATTCGATTTGGTGGGAACAAGATACCTACGCAAAAGTTAACTGTTGAAAGAACCTTTAAACGTAAGGACGGGTCCGTTTTTTTTGCAGATATCACGCCCTGTATGTATATAATTGACGATAGGCCGGTAGTACATGTCCACATTCAAAACATCACCGAACGCAAGCAGGCGGAAGAAAAAATGCAGAAGTTAAATACAGCTTTGGAAGAAGAGGTAAGCAAAGCGGAATTGAACGCCAAACAAATTGAAACAAAAAATAGAGAATTGGAAGAGTTGGCCTATGTTGCCGCTCACGATTTGAAAGCTCCAATCACCAATCTCAATGTGTTAATTGAAATGATAAATACGCAAAGTATTCGTGGTGACAAGGATATTGAATTATTCAATAAATTGAAAAATAACATTGAACAAGTTTATAAAAAGGTATTCGCTCTGAACGATGTCATCAATTTTAAAACAACTCTAAATGACCAGAAAAAACACCTGGAATTCGAAAAGGTATTTGATGAAGTTAAACAGAATATTCCTGACCGTCTTAAATCTACAAACGCCAACATCGACGTAGACTTTTCCGAATGCTCTGAAATTGAATATCCACCCTTGCATTTAATAAGTATCCTACAAAATCTGCTAAGCAATTCGATGAAATTCAAAAGCCCGGATCGGTTACTAAAAATCGAAGTAAAAACCAGAAAGCGCAACGAAAGTGTTTATCTCCTCATAAAAGATAATGGACTTGGTTTTGACGCTGAAAAACATGGTGAAAAAGTGTTCGGCCTATTTAAACGCTTGCATATCCATGAAGAAGGAGTAGGGGTTGGCCTGTACATTGTTAAATCCATTGTTGAGACACATGGTGGAAAGATCGAAGTCAAAAGCAGGCCTAATGAAGGGGCATTGTTCACCATACATTTGAACAATGAAAAAATGCATAAAATATAATTGATCGGTTTTGATAAGAGATCAAAAATAAATCTGGGTTAATTTAAGTATATGCCGATTTAGAATTTGGGCTAAACAATAAAGTATTGAATTTTGAAAAGTAAAATATTAAAATATCTCTCAAAATACACTGAGATTACAGAGCAGTTGGAGAATGCAATAAACGAAAGTGCATATTTCACAAGCTATAAAAAAGGGGATATCCTACTTAAAGAAGGAGATTTTTCAAATGAATGTTATTTCATATTGGAAGGTTGTATTAGAAGCTATTTTATTAAAGATGGAGAAGAAAAAACTATAGAGTTTTATACTGAGGAAGAAGTTGTTACTCCTTCCAATATAGGTAAATCAACGCCTTCCCAATATTTCTTGGAATGTTTGGAAGATACAGTTGTAAATGTAGGCAATCCTGCCTTGGAAAATGAAATGTATCAAAAGTATCCACAATTGGAATCCCTATCCAGAGTGATCGCTGAAGTAATATTAACAAAGCAACAAGAATCATACACTGCATTTAAATCTTCTACACCGGAGGAGCGCTATTTACAATTGCTAAAAACAAGGCCCAATTTGCTCCAAAGAGCCTCTCAACATCAAATCGCTAGCTACTTAGGTATAAGACCGGAGTCATTAAGCCGAATTAGAAAAAGATTAATTAACAAATAATTGACTTCTTAACTTAAGTCAACGAGTTAAAATCAACGTCATCATATTTTTGTGCAAATTTTAATAAATAAAAATATGACGAACGTATTCAGAAAAAAATCAATATTCGTTGGTGTATTATTAATTTCAAGCATAGCTGTAGGTATTCTAAGTATAGACCCGGTCATTGATGGGATGGACAACCTTGTGAATATTTCCCACCAATCAAAACCGATCCTTATTAGAGCATTCATGCAGTTTATCTTGGCTCTTATTTATGCGAGCATACCTATTATACTTTATTCATTATTTAAGACATTCAATACTGGACTGACAATTGGATTTCTAGTTTTTAGAATTATAACTGTGGTTTTCATTTTAATCGGCTGGATGAGCATACTGCTGCTATTGACCTTGAGTCAGGAATTCATACAAGCTGGAAGTCCTGACTTGTGTTATTTTCATACGTTGGATAACTTGATTCGGTCAGGCAGAGATTTAATAAACCATGTAGCAATGCCTTTAATCCTGAGTGTAGGTAACTTAATGTTCTATTGTATTTTGTATCAATCCAAGCTTGTCCCTAGATGGCTTTCAATTTGGGGGATTTTCGCCACTATTCTGAGCAGTGTTTTGGCCAGCATACTGCTTATGTTTGATGTTATAAACATTATTACACCTACCTATATTACATTAACCTTCCCTACGGCTTTGTTGGAATTGATTTTAGCAACTTGGTTGATAGTTAAGGGATTTGATACTAATATTGTAAATTCTATTTCTTAAAAAAGGTGAAAACCAATTATAACATAATCGTATTACTCCTGTTTTCTTTTTGCATTTTTGGGCAAAACGAATTATCACCAGAACAAGTTTTAGAAGACTATACCATTTTCAAAGAAATTATAACAACGGGCCATCCAAGTTTATATGAGTACACTTCAAAGGCGCAGTGGGATAGTATTTTTTACGATTTTGAACAAACACGGATAAAAGATCTAACAGAGTCTAAAGAGCTTTTTAAATCTATAAATTCAATAGCAAAAAATGCATATGATGGACATTTGGTCATTTATCACCCTAAAATGGATACAGTACCTGCATTATTTCCATTACTTTTAAAAATAATCGATGGAAAACTTTATACGGATACCGATGATTTTGGTATTCCTCTAGGAGCAGAAATAACTTCTATAGAAGGTATAAAAAGTAATATAATTATTCAAGAATTTTTGAAATACGCAGCATCCGATGGGTACAATCCAAACAAAAAGTATAGACAGATAGAGAAGGAATTTGGTATACTCTACTATTATGAATATGGAGAAAAGGAAAGCTTTATCGTCAAGTATTCTATCAACAACAGCGAATTAAGAACAATCGAAATTGTCCCAGAATCATTTGAAAGTTTAGAAAATAGATACCCTAAGAGAAGCTCACATTTTGCAATGTATCACGGAAATACCGATCGCGTAGAACATTTTAAAAATACATTAGCTGAAAAGTGGCCCTTCGTATATTACATGGACTCCATTAAATCCGGTGTACTAACTGTCAATTCTTTCGGTTTAGACCCGAAAGAGTTCAAATCAAGGTTGGTTGATCTCTTTAAAGATATAAAGAAGAAAAGGGTGTCCAATCTTATTTTGGACATTAGGCAAAACATTGGAGGATACAGAATAAACGCAATTAATTTATTCTCTTTTTTAACAGAGAAACCTTTTAAGCAAAGAATATCTGAAAGTACGGTCACAGATACTCTTCCCAAAAAAAGGTATGTGATTCACAGTATGGCCGATTACAATGAGTTTTTTAAAAGATATTTTGCTTCTGCTGAAAAGAAAGTTGGACGTTGGATATTAACAAAAGACCATGCCCAGGAAGAAATGATTCCTTACAAAAAACCATTTAAGGGCAAGGTGTATGTATTAATAGGAGGAAACACTTTTTCTGCCGCTTCGGCTTTTGCGCTGAATGCAAAAAACTGTCAGGAAATTACACTTGTTGGCAACGAAACAGGAGGAGGGTATTATTTTCATACGGCACAATATTCTGCACTTTATAAATTACCCAATTCAAAAATTATGGTTCGCGTGCCATTTGTAAAAATAGATAAATATGTTCTTGACAAAACCGTCCCTAAGGGTAGTGGAGTACTGCCCGACATAGAAGTTGAACTAACTGTGGAGGACTTAATCGACGGAATTGATAGCCAACTGGATTATATCGTAAAACATTTAATAGAAAAACAAAAAAAGCATGGTAACAGTGTACATAATGAATAGGGTTTTCATTGGTCAATTTAAGTTCAAGGCTATTTACAAACACTGTCAAATGCCAGATTTTACACTTCGCACAAAAGCAAAAGAACAGAATGTAAAAAAACTGCTGTTAGGTACAGCGGTCATCAAAGTTTTACATTACCATCAATTAGTCAGTTAAGGATAATAACTATTATTTTGGGCCAATGAACAGAATAACTAAAACTATAATTTTAACATTCGCCATTTTGGTTTCACTGCAAGGGTGTGGACAGAAACAGGCAACGGATATACAATCCACAAGAATTGACATATCGGATTACTCCCAAAGTTTTATTTCCTTCGACTCTCCGAATATTGCCTTATCCAATGTAAAAATAATTGATGGAACAGGGAATCCTTGCAAAATATCACAGACTGTTCTGATAGAGAATGGCATAATTGTCAGGATTGGAGATGCCAATGACATTCAAATAGCAGATGATTTTTTTGAACTAAATTTATCTGGCAGAACAATTATCCCAGGCATCATTGGTATGCACAACCACATGAGAATACCTGAATCCGCAATGCTATCTACATCACCTAAACTATATTTAGCAAGTGGTGTGACCACAATCCAAACTTGTGGGACAGGAAATCCCTTTGAAGAGTTAGCTATCGCAAAATCGATAGATAGGGGAGAGCAGCCTGGTCCTGAAATCATTAATTCCGGGCCATATTTCACAGGTCCAGAGGGTAAATCGAATTTCATAAGATTTACCAATGAAAAAATGGTCAGGGATACCATTCGATATTGGGCAAGCAAAGGAGTACAATGGCTGAAGGTTTATAGAAATACCAGGCCACAGGACTTAAAAGTAATAGTTGATGAAGCACATAGGAATAATCTAAAAGTAACAGGTCACCTTTGTG
The DNA here is from genome assembly GCF_023016025.1 of Arenibacter sp. S6351L. Taxonomy (NCBI): domain Bacteria; kingdom Pseudomonadati; phylum Bacteroidota; class Flavobacteriia; order Flavobacteriales; family Flavobacteriaceae; genus Arenibacter; species Arenibacter sp. S6351L. Next base: position 118,042 of record NZ_JALKBB010000017.1, read on the forward strand.
CAACAACTTTTACCGAAGCTGCAGAAATAGGGGTCGATGCCATACAACATGGATTTATACACAGTTATGACCATGCAACAGAAAGGGAAACTGGAGTTTGCTCTAAAAATAACGACTTTAGAACAAATCTGGACATTGACAGTGATACGGTCAAAGATGTGCAACAAAACCTTATAAACAATGGGGTGGCACTAGGTTCAACACTTGCCATTTTTGAAGCACAAGCTAATGTAATGGCAGATGCCAGAGACCTTGAAGTAATGGCTCCCATTCATAAAGAAGCGTATCACCAGCGTAAATTACGTAAGAAAGAACAGGGTAACGACTGGTATTTTAAACCAGAATGGTTGGTAAAATCAATGGCATACGAACTTCAATTTTTCAGGCAAGGTGGATTGCTGGTAGCAGGTCTTGATCCTGGCCTCCACAATATGCCTGGATTTGGAGATCAAAAAAATTACGAACTATTTATTGAGGCTGGATTCAAGCCAGAGGAAGCATTACAGGTAATGACCTCTAATGGAGCAAAGCTACTGTCAAGAACTGACATAGGGACAATTGAGAAAGGAAAGTTGGCCAATATTGTAGTTCTCAATGGAGATCTGGAAAGAAACCCCAAAGTTATTCGAGAAGTGGAAATTGTATTTAAAAATGGTATTGGCTTCGATCCAAATAAACTGATTGAATCTGCAAAAGGAAATGTTGGTTCGGAAACAGACAATACTATGGTATATTTTGGCCAAAAAACTCCTTCGAATGAACCAGAACTATTCGCTCCGAATATAATTTCAAAACCTAATAGACATGAGTTCGGTTGTACAATATCGAGTGATGGGAATGAATTCTATTTTGGAGTAGACAATAATGGCGTTACGGAAATTCATTACACGAACTTATTAGAAGGTGTCTGGTCTCCACCCAGTAAACTTTTCGATTCGGCTTCAATAAGCTACAATGATCCAATGTTATCTTCGGATGAGAAAAGATTGTATTTCATATCCAATCGTTCACTAAATGAAGATATTACTAAAGATGATATGGATATTTGGTATGTAGAAAGGGTAAATAAACAATCAAACTGGTCAGAGCCAATCAATTTAGGGTTACCGATCAACAGCCCTTTAAATGAGTACTATGCTTCTTTTACAAATGATGGTACACTTTATTTCGCATCTCAAGATAAAACTTTAAATGCACCAAACTATGCTTATGATATAAACCGTTCCAAATATGTTAACGGAAAATTCGTCAAACCTGAATTACTATCCGAATCAATAAATACCAATAGATACGAAGCGGATGTATTTATTGCACCTGATGAGTCGTATATGATATTTTGTTCCATCCGCAAAATAGGGAAAGGTCAAGGTGATTTATATATTAGTTTCAAAGATACAGATGGGAAATGGGGCGATGCGATTAATATGGGAAACACAATTAATACGGAAAAGCACGAACTTTGTCCTTTTGTAACTAAGGACGGAAAGTATCTCTTTTATACCAGTAATAATGATATTTATTGGGTAAGTACGAAGATTTTGGACAATTATAGGGAATAATTTGGGATGGAAAGAAATTCAGTTCATAATGGCACAAAGGGAAAAATGAATTAACTTATAGCTACCTGTTTAGATGGCTGCATAGCCAAGTCAAATGATGACCGTGGAATGCAAAATATAGCTGATAAAGAAGGAGAAGATTACGGTTGAGCAGTAATCTTCGCAACCATTTGTACTAGTGTTTTTGATCTAAAAAAGGGTAAGACTACAATAGCTCAGAATCAAGTTGATAACATTTGCAAAGAAGGAACTGCAAATGGGGTAATGATAATAGAAAATGGAAATCAGTACACCTTTTCAGATTTTTATATTTTTCAGGGGGCAAAGGGTGAAAAGATAAAAGCCATTACATCGTACTGAATGAAAGTATGATATCCAAACTTATCCCAAAATATCAAAGAGAAAGACCATCCTATTATTCTACAACCCAAAGAAGGTAGAAGCAACAAGATGGGGTCAATGTCGACCATGGTACAAGACAACCAAAATTATTTGTTAAATTGGACCTTATATAAGAAATTTAATTACAAGTTACGATATCCGTACGTTGTAGCCTATTTAAACCAAAATGAAGAAACCAATTTATTTTTTATTTATAGCATTTAACTCTTATTTCTGCCATACCGTTTTCTCACAAAATTGTGATTCCTTAGAAGAATGGAATACAATTATCGAAAAAGAATTCCCAGAATTAAATACGAGCCGGCTTAGGTCCGGAAGTGAAAAAAGTAATCGAATACTATATAACCTTTATTCTGATAAATATTTTATTCCTTTTGCAAATAAATCCTTTGAAAACATTAATAGTATTTGGGGAAACTCAAAATGGAAAAAGCTTAGAAACTGTAGGTCCAAGAAAAAATATTCAACCTTAAAGCACATTGGCTGGTTGAATCAATTTGCACTGGAACCCTTGTGGAATAAAAGAGTAACAGATAAAGTAAGAACCAATATTATTGAGTTAAATAAAACTAGAAGCCTATATAACGAGATAATTTCAAAATTAAATTCTGGTATTGTAACTTTTGATGAACTTATTAAATATAAAGCCTATACAACCAAAGAATTTCGAATACTTATGCCTTCCGAAATCGAAACATTATTGAGTTCGATTAGAACAAAAGAGACCTCCATTTCTAACAGCACAATAATAGCCTCCGCAAATGAATATGCAAATAAGAAAATTGATATAAATAACCTACAACAACTTTATAATTTTCGAATGTCTAATTCTTTAATATATGATCGAGCTGATGAATCCACTAGAAAAAAGGCTAATGAAATCGTAAACCAAAGAATAAAAGAATTTTTAGATACTTTAGTCCCCTTAGAACAAAAAAAGTTATATCAAATACAATCCTTAGATAAAGTAGAATCATTTTATTTAAACTTCAACAAGTACTTTTCAAACTTTACCAATTACTCCAATGTCAAGGCATTAAACAACGATATTTTAGAAAAAAAGACAGCTATCATTGTAGGACAATCTGATGCAATACACAATAAAATAGCACAATCTTCAAATATAGAAGAACTTAACGCTATTGAATCAGTTTATCTATCTCGAATCAACCAAAAACAAGCTACCATTGTTTCAATAAAAAATAGTTTAAAGTCAAGAGCAGAATTCATAAAAAGTAAAGAGCGTGAGATTGCCATTAATAAAGAAAAAAAACAAAAAGCGTTTAATGATTTTGCAGACAAAAGAATTTCTGAAATTAAAAACTTAAGGCAATTACTAAAAATTAAATATGAATCTAATTTGCCAACATTTGAGAATTTACAAAGTATCCTGGTTGATTTTACAAATACAATTAACAACGATGCAACCTATAATGTAAAAGATGCAAATCACTTAAAACAATATATAGAAGCATTTGGATATATGAGTACACAAAGCAAAGGATTAAGTGATCTTAATTCCTTTGAAAATTCCAAAGGTTACAGAATAATTATGGGCACTTTGGATACACATGATAAAAATATCGGTGTTTGGACAGGACTGGTAATCCCTAACGCACCGGAAGATATTGTTAATCTTTATAGATTGGAACTTAATTCAAATTATAGAGAAGTTTCTAAATCAGTATTTCCATTTATAGAGGAGTTTGAAAGGCATTATAACAACTTAAAACCTCTACCTCTCAAAACATCCAAATATTCTGGATTTTACACTAATGTAGGGATGAATTTATATAATTTAAAAGTGGATGACAAGGGAAATCTAAGGGTTACCGTGCATAATAATTTCGATGGGGAGACAAATGTAATGGCTGAAAGGATTGATGACAATACACTTAAGGTGACTTCTTGGACGAATATTACAGACGTTTATGTAAATAAAGGTGATATCCTAACATTTACTGCTCAGGGCAAAATTAGGGTGGGGCTATTATCTGCTACCCCCGATGGTCTGGATGGTTGGGAATCTTTTAGTAAGGTGAGAAAGCTAAGACATTCTGCCTTAATAGGAAAAGTTGGCCATGATTCGTGGTTTGAAATTGGTTCTAAGAAAACAATTAAAGCATCTTCTTCTGGTAGACTTTACTTAAGAATTAATGAAACACATGTTAACAATAACGATATTGGATATTGGTCGGTTAACTGTAGAATCAAATAAAACTGATTAAAACAAAATTGCTACAATAACCAAGTCTTCGTGTGTTCAGTATTGCCTGTCCCACCAAATCTGTGGAAACCAAACAAGGCGACCGTATTTTCTCAACTACACTGGCTTTAGATGATCTGGTCATAAACCAAATTTCTTAACTATTGGTTGGTTTTATTACTCCACAAAACCAGAAACTTCTCAAACTACGGTTTCACGCAATTTACTTTTAAAGGAATTGTTTTTCTTTAGTTCCATAAAATAAACAAATCAAAACAGTCAAACCCTACATAATAGGCTAGGAGAAAGCATAGCCATCAATCATGAAATTTATAACTAGGCCAACAAAAAGATTTACTAAATTAGACCTAAAATAGGAATATACACACTAGTAATTATATACAATTGTTAGCTGCAAGCAAAAAATGAAAAACATATTTAAAATTAATAAAAGACCCATATCGGAATTTCAAAATGACGAAATATTATGGATTCCAGGTAACTGGAATGACAGAAGTGACATAGTGAAATCCATTGCGGAAAATAATTTAAATGAATTTATCTTTGCGGGCTTTGTTTTAATGAATATGAATACGAAAGAGACATTCGGAATTCAAATTCTGAAAAAATCGGACTTTGACAATTTGGATTTTTTTGGAGATTTTAAAGACTCTGAATTTTTCATTCGAATGGACTTATCCGAGAGTGAATTCAATGAGACGAATTCAATTTTAAAAGCTGGACATGCTATTCTCAAATCTGGCGGAAAATCGATTCTGACTGAAAATAGTAGATTGATTTATTCATCCGAAACTTGGAATAAAAATGCCAGCAGCTAACAATGGCTATAATTCATTGTGGCAGTATGCAAAAAACAAAAATAAGAACCATTAAACGGCCTGATTTCATAAGTGGAAAAGTCTAGGACGTTCCCCACAACGAAATCATAGCCTAGGCGTTGGCATTAATTTGAAGAATGAGAAAAATCTTTAACATATCATTATTCAACTGTATTATGATTTTCGCAACTCAAAGTTGTGCTGTTAAATGGACTGATGCAATACAATATGGAAGTGTTACCAAAGGAAGTAATATAGAAGTTGTAAATATTGAAATTCGGAATAAACTAATAATTGTGCCAATCACTATAAAAGGGAAAGAATATCGCTTTTTATTTGATACAGGCGCACCTTTCAGTATATCAGACAAACTTCATAAAAATAATAATTTCAAGACAGTGTGTAAGGGTAATATTGTAGACAGTGATTACAATAGGAAAAAAGTCAAATGGGTTCAAGTTGACTCAATTAATGTTGGTAATGTGTGGTTTAAAAATCAAACAGCGTTTGTTGGGGACTTTGATGCAAATCCAATTATGAACTGTTTAAGAATAGATGGTATTATTGGTTCAAACTTAATTAGGCAGTACAATTGGACAATTGACCAAGAAAACTACTCTTTGTCATTATCTAGTAAAATTGGAACAGATACTCGTGAAGATAGTTTTGTTTTGCCATTCAAAACTGATAATCAATACAACATTTTTGTAGATATAAAAATTGGAAATTCAAGTGTAAAAAATGTGTTGCTTGATTATGGTTCTAATGGGTCTATTACTTTGAGTAATGAAATATTTACTGTGCTTCAAGAGAAGAATATAGTTAATAAAACATTTATTGAGAAGGGAATTAATCAGAGTGGAATTATTGGTAAACCTGTCGAGCTCAACAGAAAGATATCTTATTCAGATTCTGTAAGGATTAATAACTCGAATATTGAAAATGTTATGCTTCGAACTGGGAAAACCGTTTCATTAGGTAATGATTTTCTATCAAGGCTTAAGGTAACTATTGATTGGAATAGCAAAAACCTTTACCTTTTAAAATCAGACAAAGCGATAGATAAGACCAATACAGCTGGATTTAGAATAGGTTCTACCATAGAAAAAGGAATTTATGTTCAGTCTGTTATGGAAAAATCAGATGCTTACTCTAAGGGAATTAGACCAAATATGAAAGTAGTCAAGATTGATAGTCTGGATTTTAATAATGGAAGTGATTTTTGCGACTATGTAGACCATAGATTAAACAATCAAATCTTTTTGGAACTGATTAATTCCAAGGGGGAAACAATAAAATATCTGATTGAAAAAACAAGATTATAAAACCTAATGCCAACATTGGCTAAAGGTAATTGCTTGTTCTCGCCTATTTCTGAAAATCCTCGTGGATTTTCAGCTTGGTGCGTACTTGCACAGTTAAGTGCTAACCCACGCAACTAATCATAGCGAAAACGTTGTAAAACATTTTGACCCGTCCTGAAATATGTATACAAAAAACCAATGTATATGTATAAAAATGATAAATCAAAACTTGAAATCGTTGGTATTGGTGGAGATAGTCCAATCCAGTCTTTAGAACAATTGACGAAAAAACATGGAATAACATGGCCCCAAATTGTTGATGGCACTAACGAAATCAAAGAGAAATACGGGGTATTAAGATACCCTTCAACATTTCTGATCAACACTGAAGGAATAATTATTGCAAAAGATTTGAGAGGAAAGGAATTGGAAACTAAAATAGAAAGTTTAATAAATAAATCTGGTAAATAAGAGCGGCCTATGTAGCCTTCCCTAAAAATAGGACAGTATAAAATTCGAATTTATTAATTTTAAATTTTAACTGTCACATGAAGAAAAGCAAGTTTAGCGAAAG